>DASYRU010000159.1:0-2336 GCA_036004165.1 Actinomycetota bacterium | reverse complement strand
CGACGCCATGCGGGTGCTGGCCGGCATCGTCAACTGGGGCGCCGAGGGCGCGCCACTGCACGACGTGCGGGCGCGGCGGGCCCTCAACCTGGCCGTCGACCGGGGCCGGCTCATCCGGGAGGTGTTCGCCGGCTACGCCGCGCCGCTGGCCGGGCTCACCCCGCACTATGCGGCCGGGGTGCCCCAGGGCCAGCAGCCCTACCAGCACGACCCCGACCAGGCCCGGGACCTGCTGACCACTGCGGGTTGGCCGGCCGGGCGGGAGCTGCGGCTGACCGCTCCCGCCGACCTGGAGGCTGTGGCCCGGCGGCTGGCCGAGGACTTCACCGCCTCGCTCGGCGTCGAGGTCGACCTGACCCTGATCCCGGCCGAGCAGCTGCTGGCCGCCCAGCACGCCCTGGTCGAGAAGGTGCTCCCCCTCCCCTTCGACGTGCTCGTCCACGCCTGGATCGACCTCTCGTCGGACGCGCCGCCGGCGTTCATGCACAGCCAGTTCTTCTCCAGCACCGGCGCCTTCCGGGCCGGCCCCCCGATCCCGGAGTTCGACGAACTGCTGGGGCGGTTCGCCGTCGCCACCGACCAGCGGGTCGTGACCGAGCTCACCACCGATCTGGACCGGTTCGCCTACGACCAGGCCCTGAGCGTCTTCCTCTGCGCGCCCCAGGCGCTGTACGCGGTCAACCGCCACGTCGCCTTCGACGGCTATGCCGCCACCTTCGAGCTGGCCGAGACCGAGGTCGCACCAGAGCACTGGTCCCGCCGCTGACCCGGATGCCGGGCCCGGTCGCCGGGCTCAGCTGGTGATGGCGAGGATGCGCGAGACCCCAGGACGACGGCGCCAAGCAGGCGGCGTCGCCGGGCGGGAATAACACAAGTAGGCGGTACGCTGGCGTTGCTGGACCCGACCACTCTCCGTACCGCATGGGAGCCGCAGCCATGGAGTACTGGACCCCTGCTTCCGCCCTGGTCGTCGCCGCCCAGGCAAAGGACAAGCTAACAAGTTAGAGCCGTTCCAGGCACCTCACCACGTGGAGTCGGCAATGGAGTACTGGACCCCTGCCAGCGCGCTTGTCATTGCAGCGCATCCCGACGACATCGAGTTCGGCTGTGCCGGCACGGTCGCCCGCTGGGTCAGTGAGGGTGCCCATGTCACCTACGCGCTGCTGACCAACGGGGCCGCCGGCTCCAGCGACCCGGAGATGACCCGGCGGCGGCTGGCCGAGCTGCGCGAGGCCGAGCAGCGGGCGGCGGCCAAGGTCGTCGGCGTGGAGCAGGTCGAGTTCCTCGGCTACGAGGACGGGCTGCTGGTGCCCAACCTGGAGGTCCGCAAGCAGGTCGTGCGGCTGATCCGCCGGGTCCGGCCCGAGGTGGTGGTCACCACCGACCCGACCGTGCGCTACTTCGGCGAGCAGTACATCAACCACCCCGACCACCGGGCGGCCGGCGAGGTCACCCTCGACGCGGTGATCCCCGGGTCCGACACCCGCCTGGCCTACCCGGAGCTGCTGGAGGAGGGCCTTGAGCCGGTCAAGCTGGTCGGGGTGCTGCTGATGATGGCCGTCGAGCCCAACCTGGTGGTCGACATCGGCGACTTCGTCGACACCAAGATGAAGAGCCTGCGCTGCCACGTCAGCCAGCTCGGCGACCGGCCGGAGGAGGACGCCGGGTTCGTGGCCGGCATGGCGGAGTTCTCCGCGGCCAAGGAGCCGTTCCGCTACGGCGAGGGGTTCCGGGTGTTCCGCTTCGACCTGCCGTGGCGCCCACCCGAGCCGGAGACCCAGCCCAGCGAGGCGTGACCCTCCAGCCCGGCCGGGTGAGCGACTGCTACCTGGGCCTGCTGCTGCCCCCGCCGCCGGCCGGTGAGCCGGAGGCCGGCAGCGTGCTGGTGGTCGCGCCCGCCGCGCTGCTGCACCCGACCGTGCCACAGCCGGCCGGCAGGACGGTCTACGAGCTGGTCACCGGCCATCCGGAGCGGGAGCCTGGCGAGCTGGTCTTCCTGGCCGACCTGGACGGCGAGCTGCGCGCCCTGGCGGACGGCAGCTGGGACGCCCTCGGCGTCGCCCCCGACGCGGTGGCGGCCGCGGTGGTCGCCCGCTGGCGGCAGGGCCAGGTCAAGGGCCTGCAGTTCGACGAGATGTCCTTCGAGGAGGCGGGCGCGCTCGCCCGGCCGGCGATGCGCTCGGTCCGCGGCCAGCTCCGAGCCCGCCTGACCGGCCGCCTGCAGCGGGCCCACCGGCGGTGGCTGGACGCCGCCGGCGGACGCCGGGCTGGTGACCGCTTCCTGTAGCCAACTCCGGCGGTCGACCTGCCCGCGGAGTGACCACGCGCGGTGGCAA
>DASYRU010000158.1:0-4955 GCA_036004165.1 Actinomycetota bacterium | reverse complement strand
GTCACCTCCATCCTGAACTTCGCCCCCGCCCACCTCCAGGTCCCGGCCGGGATCTCCCTCCGCAAGGTCGACCTCTCCACCGAGCTGCAGATCCTGTCGTTCCACGAGCAGCGCCGGGCCGCCGTCGACCTCGTCCGCGAGGTCGCCGCCAGGCAACACGGCGCCGGGACCGGGTCCGGGCCGCAAGGCCGGAACTGAGTCCGGTGCCCGTCTTCGTCGTCGGCGCCAACTTCCGCAGCGCCCCGCTCGAGCTGCTCGAGCGGCTGGCCGTCGACCCCGAGCGCCGACCCAAGGCGCTCGGGCGCCTGCTCGACCGGGCCCACGTCCAGGAGGGCGTGATCGTCTCGACCTGCAACCGGGTCGAGGTCTACACGGCCGTCAGCCGCTACCACGGCGGCGCCGGCGACGTCCGCCACTTCCTGGCCGACCTGCACGGCATGGCGGTGGAGGAGTTCGCCAGCCACCTGTACGACTACTACGAGGCGCGGGCCGTCCAGCACCTGTTCGCGGTCGCCGCCGGGGTGGACTCCATGGTGGTCGGCGAGTCGCAGATCCTCGGCCAGGTCCGCGAGGCGTTCCAGGCGGCGCAGGCCGAGGGCACCGTCGGGCCGGTGCTGTCGACCCTGTTCGCCCGCGCGATCAAGGTCGGCCGGCGGGCCCGCAGCGAGACCGCCATCGGCGCTGGGCTCGCCTCCACGCTCACGGTCGGGTTGCGGGTGGCCGAGGCACAGCTCGGCGGCGTGGCCGGGCGCCGGGTGCTGCTGGTCGGCGCCGGCAAGCTCGCCCGCCAGGCCGGCCGGGCCCTGCGCCAGGCCGGCGCGGGCGAGCTGGTGGTGGCCAACCGCACCGCCGCCCGCGGCGCCGCACTGGCACGGGAGCTCGCCGGGCGGGCCGTGCCGCTGGACGGCGTCGAGGACGAGCTGGCCGGCGCCGACCTGGTGGTCGCCGCCACCGCCGGGTCCCGCCCGACCGTCACCAGGGCCGCGGTCGCGGCCGCGTTGGCCCGCCGCCCCTCCACCCGTCCGCCAGCGGACCAGTCGAGGGTGCCCGGCGCGCACCCTCCCGGCCCCCGGCAGTCCAGCGTGGCACCCGTGCGGCGCCGACCCTCGACCGGCCCGCTGGTCATCCTTGACCTGGGGGTGCCCCGCGACGTCGAACCGGAGGTGCGCCACCTGGCAGGGGTGGTCCTGGCTGACCTGGACGGCCTGCGGGCGGTGCTGGAGACCGACGAGGCGCCGCGCCGGGAGGTCGAGCACGTGCGCGCGCTGATCTCCGAGGAGACCGGCGCGTTCATGGGCGGCCAGCGGGAGGCCAGGCTGGTCCCCACCATCCGGGCCCTGCGGGCAAGGGCCGAGCGGGCCCGCCAGCAGGAGCTGGCCAGGGCGGCCTCGCGGCTGGCCGGCCTCGACGAGCGCCAACGGGCGGCGGTCGACGCGGTGACCAGAGGCCTGGTGAACAAGCTGCTGCACGACCCGATGGTGCGGGGCAAGGCGCTGGCGGCCCGTCCGGACGGTGACACCTACGTCGCCGTGCTGCGCGAGCTGTACGGCCTCGACCGGCCCGCCGCCGACGATGGCCGACGCTGAGCCGCCGGCCGCCGGCGAGCGGCTGCGGCTGGCCACCCGGTCCAGCGCGCTCGCGCTGGCCCAGAGCCGGCTGGTCGCCGACGGGCTGCGGGCGGCCTGGCCCGGCCTGCAGGTGGAGCTGGTGGCCGTGCTCACCGAAGGGGACCGGCGCCGCGACCTGCCCACCACCGCCCTCGGCGGCAAGGGGGCGTTCACCGCGGCGGTGCAGCAGGCGGTGCTGGACGGGCGGGCCGACCTGGCCGTCCACTCGGCCAAGGACCTGCCGGCGGCGCAGCCCCACGGGCTGGTGCTGGCCGCGGTGCCGGAGCGGGAGGACCCGCGCGACGTGCTGGTCGGCCGCCACCGGCTGCAGGGCCTCGACGACCTGGCAGGCGGCGCCCGGGTCGGGACGGGCAGCCCGCGGCGGGTCGCCCTGCTCCGCTGGCTCCGCCCCGACCTGGAGCTGGTGCCGCTGCGCGGCAACGTCGACACCAGGGTCCGCAAGGTGCACGGCGGCGAGCTGGACGCCGTGGTCCTGGCCGCCGCCGGGCTCCGCCGGCTCGGGCTGGCCGAGGAGGCGGCCGCCGTGCTGGACCCCGAGTCGTTCACGCCGGCGCCCGGCCAGGGCTGCCTGGCGGTGGAGGCGCGCGAGGACGACACCGCCACCATCGGCCTGCTCGGTGCGCTCACCCACCGGCCGTCGCGCGTCGCCCTGCGGGGCGAGCGCGCCTTCGTCCAGCGGCTCGGTGGCTCGTGCACGCTGCCTGCCGGGGCGCTGCTCGGCCAGACCCACGCGGGCCACCTGGAGATGCAGGGCTTCCTGGCCGCGCTCGACGGCAAGGGCCTGGTCCGCGAGCGGCTGCGGGGCCCGGCCGAGGACCCGGAGGGGCTCGGGCAGGCCCTGGCCGACCGCCTCCTGGGCGCCTGCGGCCCGGAGATCCGCGCCCTGGTCGAGGACAGCCGCCGGTGACCCTCTCCGGCCTGACGGTGCTGGTCCCGCGGGCCCGCGCGCAGGCCGGCGAGCTCTCCCGCCTGCTCCGCGAGCGGGGCGCCGAGGCGCTGGAGGTGCCGACCATCGAGATCCGGCCGCTCGACTCTCCCGCCGAGCTGGACCGGGCGGTCGAGGCGCTGGCCGCCGGCCGCTACCGGTGGGCGGTGCTCACCAGCGTCAACGGCGTGGCCGCGCTGCGCGCCCGGGCGGAGGCGCTCGGCCACGGCGCCGGCGCGCTGCGCCGCGCCCGCCTGGCCGCGGTCGGCCCGGCGACCGAGGCGGCCCTGCGCGACTGGGGGGTCGCGCCCGACCTGGTGCCCGAGGCGGCCACCACGGCGGCGCTCGGCACGGCGTTCCCGGCCGGCGCCGGCGAGGTGCTGCTCGCCAGGGCCGACCTGGCCAACCCCGGGCTGGCGGCGGCGCTGCGCGCCAAGGGCTGGAGCCCCAACGAGGTGGTGGCCTACCACACGGTCCCGGTCGGGACGCTGGACCAGGCGGCCCGCCGCCGCCTCGACGGCGGCCAGGTCGACTGGGTCGCCTTCACCGCCTCCTCCACCGTGGAGGGGTTCCTGCGCGGCTACGGCGGCCCGCCGCCCGCCGGTGTGCTGGTGGCCGCCATCGGTCCGGTCACCGCCGACGCCGCCCGCTCGGCGGGCATGCCGGTCGCCGCCACCGCCGCCGAGCACACCGTCCCCGGCCTGGTCGCCGCCATCGAGCGGGCGGTCGCCGGATCGCCCGCCGGCAGGGGAGGCGAGTAGGGTGTCGCGCATGGAACCTGCGCCGTTTCCGGTGAGCCGCCCCCGCCGGCTGCGCCGCACCGGGGTGCTGCGCGAGCTGGCGCGGGAGACCACCCTGTCCCGGCGTGACCTGGTGGCGCCCCTGTTCGTCAAGCAGGGCCTCGCCGAGCCGGCGCCGATCGCCTCCATGCCCGGCCACTGGCAGCACACCCTCGAGAGCCTGCGCAAGGAGGCGGCCGAGCTGGCCGGCCTCGGCGTGCCCGCCCTGCTGCTGTTCGGCGTGCCCGCCGCCAAGGACGCCGAGGGCTCGCAGGCCTGGGCGCCGGAGGGGATCGTGCAGCAGGCGCTGCGGGCGCTGTCCGCCGACCTCGGCGGCGAGGTGGCCCTGATCGCCGACCTCTGCCTGTGCGAGTACACCGACCACGGCCACTGCGGCGTCCTCGACCCGGACAGGACTGCACCGGGAGGCGCGCACGACCAGCAGGTCCGCCGGGATCGCCCTGAGCCACGCCGTGGACCTGGTCGCACGCACCCCCCGGTGGCCAACGACGCCACCCTCGAGCGGTACGGGCGGATCGCGGTCGCCCAGGCGGAGGCGGGAGCCGCGGTGGTCGCTCCCAGCGGCATGATGGACGGCCAGGTGGGCGCGATCCGCGCCGCGCTCGACCAGGCGGGCTTCGCCGACACCGCGATCCTCGCCTACGCGGCCAAGTACGCCTCCGGCCTCTACGGCCCGTTCCGCGAGGCGGCGGAGGGCGCCCCCAGGTTCGGCGACCGCAGCGGCTACCAGATGGACCCGGCCAACGGCGACGAGGCGCTCCGCGAGGTCGCTCTCGACGTCGCCGAAGGCGCCGACATCGTGATGGTCAAGCCGGCGCTCGCCTACCTTGACGTGCTCTGGCGGGTCAAGCAGTCCTTCGGGCTTCCGACCGCCGCCTACCACGTCTCCGGCGAGTACGCGATGGTCAAGGCGGCCGCCGAGCGCGGCTGGCTCGACGGCGAGCGGGTCATGCTGGAGGTGCTGACCGGTATCCGCAGGGCAGGCGCCGACCTGGTCGTCACCTACTTCGCCCGCGACGCCGCCCCGCTGCTGTAGCGCAGGCGCAGCGTGCAGCCGTGGCAGGAGGAGCCGTCGGGCCGCTTCGAACGGCAGACGATCAGCAGCCGGGCCCTGCGGGGCAACCCGCTCGGCGACCCGCACGAGCGGCCCCTCTGGGTCTACCTGCCGCCCGGGAGCGGCGATGACCCCGCCCGCCGCTACCCGAGCATCTACCTGATCCAGGGCTTCACCGGCCAGGTCGACAGCTGGTGGAACCGGCCCGCCATGCGCCC
Source organism: Actinomycetota bacterium (assembly GCA_036004165.1). Lineage (GTDB taxonomy): Bacteria > Actinomycetota > CALGFH01 > CALGFH01 > CALGFH01 > CALGFH01. Next base: position 330 of record DASYRU010000158.1, on the reverse strand, counting down.
GACCACGCCGGAACGCATCGACCGGCTGTTCGCCTCCGGCGGCGCCCCGCCGGCGATCGTGGTGCTGGTGGACTGCTGGACCTCGCTGGGGGGCAGCCAGTTCCTGAACTCGCCGGCGACCGGCCGCTACCTGGACTACCTCTGCGACGAGGTGGTCGCGTTCGTCGACCGGCGCTACCCCACCATCGCGGCCCGCGAGCACCGCGGCATCACCGGCAAGTCCAGCGGCGGCTACGGCGCGATGGTCGCGCCGATGCTGCGGCCGGACGTGTTCGGCGCCCTCGCCAGCCACGCCGGCGACGCCCTGTTCGAGTTCTGCTACCTGCCGGA
>DASYRU010000157.1:0-2222 GCA_036004165.1 Actinomycetota bacterium | reverse complement strand
GCTGAGCCTGCAGTCGGCCCTCGGCCAGGCGGTGTCGGGCCGCAAGGCCGGCGAGAAGTTCAGCTACACCACGCCCACCGGCCGCCAGCTGCCCGTCAAGCTGCTCCAGGCCGAGCCGCGCCACTGAGCGCGCCCAGCCCGGCGGCCTGGCCGACCCCCTGGCCGGAGGTCAACGGGGCGGTCGAGCGCCTGCGGGCAGGGGTCGGCGAAGCGCTGGGCGAGGAGCTGGTGGGAGTGTACCTGAGCGGCTCGCTGGCCCTCGGCGACTTCGACCGGGCCTCCAGCGACCTCGACGTCCTGGTCGCCACCGCCGGGCCGCTTGGCGACGCGGACCTCGAGCGGCTGCGCCGGTTGCACGCCGATCTGACGTCGGCCGGGTCTTGGACGGCCAGGCTGGAGTGCGTCTACCTGCCGCTGGCGGCCCTGCGCCGCTACGACCCGGCCGACCGGCGCCGCTACCCGGTCGGCGCGGGCGACCGCGGCTTCGTGCTCGGGCGGCAGGGCCCGACCTGGGTGTTCGACCGGCAGGTGGCCCGCGAGCACGGCCTGGTGCTGCTCGGCCCTGACCCGCGGACGCTGATCGACCCGGTCGCGCCGCAGGAGCTGCAGACCACCGCCAGGGCCCACCTGCTGGACTTCTGGGCGGGGCAGCTGCAGAACGGCACCGGACCCACCGGGCCGGCGTGGCTGCGGGGCCGCAACTACCAGGCGTTCGCGATCCTCAGCCTCTGCCGGGCCCTGTACACCCTCCAGCACGGGGAGGTGGTCTCCAAGCCGGCGGCGGCCGCCTGGGCGAGCCGGCGGCTCGGCCCACCGTGGCCGTCGCTGGTCGCAAGGGCGCTGGCCTGGCGCTCCGACGAGCGACCCGACGACGCCGGCCTGGCCGACACCTTGCGGCTGGTCGCCGACGCGGTCGCCCGCGCCCGCGCCGCCGGCTGAGCGCGGCGCGCCGCGTCAGCCTTCGGGTTCGGCGGTGCCCGCGGGTGGCAGCAGCGCGGCGGTCAGGCCGAGCAGCGTCAGGCCCGACCAGACCAGGGCACCGCCCCACAGCTCCGGTGTCCAGCCGAGGCCGCCATCGTGCAGTCCGATCCCTGCCAGGTACACGCCCCAGAACGCCGCCGGCGCCGCGAAGGCGAACGCCCGCGTCCGCCAGGTCCGACCCAGGTCGGGGCCCGGCCGCAGCAACCGGGCGAGGGCCTCGACGGCGACCGCTCCCAGCAGGCCGAGGACCGCCAGGCCGGGGTCGGCGAAGCCGGTCACGGCCTGCATCAGCAGCACCTGGACGCCGAGGACGAGCAGGGCGGCGCCGGCCGGCAGCCGCCAGCGCCTGGCCAGGAAGACCAGCGGGCCGAACAGCGTGACAGTGGCGACCAGGAACCCGGCGATGCCGGCGATCACGCTCAGCTCACTGGCGTAGCCGAACTGGTAGCTGGTGAACTGCCGCAGCAGGGAGTCGAGGTGGCCGAGGCTGACCACGTTCTCGTACAGCGGGTGCAGGTACTGGAACATGAAGGCGACCAGCACGCCGGCCAGCGTGGCCGACAGCACGGCGGGCAGCAGCCTGCCGAGGCCGGCATCCCGGCCACCGCTGGGATCGGCCCAGGCCGAGCGCAACGGTGCGGTGACGGCCAGGAACGCGCCGAGGAACAGCCCCAGGTGGCTCGGGCTGAGCAGGGCAGCGATACCCTGTTCGATGCCGAACGCCAGGTGCCAGGCCATGTCGGCCATCCCGGAGAGCAGGAAGACCGCGAGGCCGGCGAGGGCGAGCCCGTAGCCGGCCGGCACGGCGCTTCGCCAGCCGGCGCCCTCCCGGCGGCGGCGCAGGACCGACCAGTCGACCCAGCCGGCCGTGGCGGCGAAGCCGGAGTAGAAGACGGCGTGCCAGGGGGTGAAGAACGTCTCCAGCAAGGGACGGGTGTTGTGCGCCCAGCCGTCGACGAACAGGCCACCGACGAGCCACGCCGCCAGCACGGCGGTGACCAGGTCCTCCCGCCAGCCCATGCGTCGCCTTGCGATCACCAGGTCATCGTGCCGGACGCGTCCGGCCGCCGACCTCCCCCGCGCGGGGGATCTCATGCCATGCCGAGGAGGACGCCGTCGAGGATGTCGGTCTCGCTGGCGACCAGCCCGGCGAAGCCGAAGCTCGAGACCAGCTCGTCGAGCAGGAGCGCGCCGGCGGCGATCACGTCCTCCCGGCCGCTGGCCATCACCGGCAGGGCGGC
>DASYRU010000156.1:0-3331 GCA_036004165.1 Actinomycetota bacterium | reverse complement strand
GCCGGCGAGCTACGGCCAGCAGCCGGCGCCCTACGGCGGCGACCAGCCCGGCTTCTACATGGGCAGGCCGCTCGCCAACTGGCCGGTGCGGGCCGCCGGCTACATCATCGACTACCTGATCTTCTTCATCCCCGGGCTGGTAGCCATCCTGCTGTCCAGCGCCACCGGGCAGGGCGAAGCGCAGAGCGCCGGTGTCGGCGTGGTCATCTTCCTGCTCTGGCTGGTCGGCGTCGGCATCTGGGTCTACAACCGCTGCTTCCTGGCGGGCCGGACCGGGCAGAGCTGGGGCAAGCAGGTGATGAACACTCGCCTGCTGCGGATGTCCGACGGCCAGCCGATCGGCGCCGGCCAGGCGTTCGTCCGCGACCTCGCCCACATCATCGACTCGCTCATCTGCTACATCGGCTGGCTGTTCCCGCTGTGGGACGCACGGCGCCAGACGATCGCCGACAAGATCATGAGCACGGTGGTGGTCGCGGAGCGCTGAGCGCGCGACTGGCGTGGCGGGCGGCCGGACCGGACCGCCCGCTACCCGTCCTTGACGGCGGCGACGGCCAGCTCGGCGGCTTCGGTGGGGTTGCGGCCGACCCGCACCCCCGCCGCCTCCAGCGCCGCCGCCTTGGCCTGGGCGGTGCCGCTCGACCCGGAGATGATGGCCCCGGCGTGGCCCATGCGCTTGCCAGGCGGCGCCTCGAACCCGGCGATGTAGGCGACCACCGGCTTGTTCATCCGCTCGGCGATGAAGCGGGCCGCCCGCTCCTCCTCGTCGCCGCCGATCTCGCCGATCATCACCACCGCCTCGGTCTCCGGGTCGTCCTGGAAGCGGGCGAGGACGTCGATGAAGCTGGAGCCGACCACCGGGTCGCCACCGATGCCGACGCAGGTGGTCTGGCCGACCCCGGCCGCCGCCATCTCGTACATCACCTGGTAGGTGAGGGTGCCGGAGCGCGACACCAGCCCGACCGGGCCGGCGTGGGTGATCTCGCCCGGGATGATGCCGACGTTGGCCTTGCCCGGCGAGATGACCCCTGGGCAGTTCGGCCCGACCAGGGCGACGCCCTTGGCCCGCACGTAGTTGTAGGCCCTGGTCATGTCGAGCACCGGGATGTTCTCGGTGATCAGCACCACGGTGGCGATGCCGGCGTCGGCCGCCTCGTAGAGGGCGTCGACGGCGAAGCGGGCGGGCACGAACACCAGCGAGGTGTTGGCGCCGGTCTCGGCGACGGCCTGGGCGACGGTGTTGAACACCGGGACGCCCTCGACGTCCTGGCCGGCCTTGCCTGGGGTGACGCCGGCGACCAGGTTGGTGCCGTAGTCCCGGTTGCGCAGGGCGTGGAAGCGGCCCTCGCGGCCGGTCAGGCCCTGCACCACCAGACGGGTCCGCTGGTCGACGAGGATGGCCATCGGTCAGGCACCTGCCTTCGCGTCGGCGAGCTCGACCGCCTTGCGGGCCGCGTCGAGCATGGTGGCGGCGGGGATCACCTGGTCGTGCGGTGAGGCGGCCAGCAGCTCCCGCCCCTCGAGGGCGTTGGTGCCGTCCAGGCGGACGACCAGGGGCACCTGGACCTTGTCGCCGAGCCGTTCGAGGGCGTCGAGGATCCCCTGGGCGACCAGGTCGCCGCGGGTGATGCCGCCGAAGATGTTGACCAGCACGCTGCGGACCTTCTGGTCGGAGAGGATCACCTCCAGCCCGTCGGCCATCGTCTCCGCGGAGGCGCCGCCGCCCACGTCGAGGAAGTTGGCCGCCTTGCCGCCGGCCTGCGCGACCACGTCGAGGGTGCTCATGACCAGGCCGGCGCCGTTGCCGATGATGCCGACGTAGCCGTCGAGCTTGATGTAGTTGAGGCCCCGCTCCTTGGCCGCCTGCTCCTGCGGGTCGACCGCGAAGGTGTCGCGCAGCGCCTCCAGGTCGGGATGGCGGACCAGCGCGGAGTCGTCGAGGCTGACCTTGCCGTCGAGCGCGATCACCTGGCCGGCGGCGGTGAGCACCAGCGGGTTGACCTCGACCAGCAGGCAGTCGGCGGCGACGAACACCTGGTAGAGCTTGGCGAGCAGCTCGGTGGCGCCGTTGCGGGCGCGCTCGTCGAACCCGGCCCCGTAGACGAGCTGGTTGACGTGGTAGGGACGCAGCCCGATCAGCGGGTTGACCGGGACCCTGACGATCGCCTCCGGCTTGCTGGCGGCGACCTCCTCGATCTCGACCCCGCCCTCCGCCGAGGCCATCGCCAGGAAGCCCTTGCCCGCCCGGTCGTGCAGGATGGCCACGTAGTACTCGGCGGCGATCTCGGAGGCCTCCTCGACCAGCACCCGGCGGACGGTGTGCCCGCGGATGTCCATGCCGATGATGCGCGCGGCCTGCTCGCGCGCCTCGACCGGGTCCCTGGCGAGCTGGATGCCGCCCGCCTTGCCGCGGCCGCCGATCTGCACCTGGGCCTTGACCACCACGGTGCCGCCGAGCTCCGCGGCGACCGCCTCGGCCTCCTCCGGCTTCCAGGCGACCCTGCCGCGAGGGACGGCCACGCCGTGCCTGGCGAACAGCTCCTTGGCCTGATGCTCGAACAGGTCCATGCGTCATCCTCCGGTCGGTGGCAGCTGCGCGCCCGGGGCCTCCTACGCGGCCTGGTCGAGCGCCGCCCGTAGCCACTCGACGATCTTCTGGGTGGTGGTGCCAGGGGTGAAGATCTCGGCCACCCCCTGCTCCTTGAGCAGGGCGATGTCCTCGCGGGGGATGATGCCGCCGCCGAACACCAGCACGTCGGAGGCGTCCTGCTCGCGCAGCAGCTCCACCACCCGGGGGAACAGGGTCATGTGGGCGCCCGAGTGGATCGAGAGCCCGACGGCGTCGGCGTCCTCCTGGATGACGGCGGCCACGATCTGCTCCGGCGTCTGGTGCAGGCCGGTGTAGATGACCTCCATGCCCGCGTCGCGCAGCGCCCGGGCCACCACCTTGGCCCCGCGGTCGTGCCCGTCCAGTCCCGGCTTGGCCACCACGACCCGGATGCGTCCCTGCGCCACGGTGACGTCCGCCCCTTTCGCCGTCTCTGGCCCGGCGTCGTTGCCCGACCGCACCTGGGAAGATACTACCCGGGCCGCCCCGGCCCCACCGACCGATTCGGGAGGATCGCACCGCCGTGCCCGAGCCGCGCCCCCAGCGCGTCGCCTACCTGCCGCCGAAGGCGGCCAAGGCACGCAAGCTGATCCTGCGCACCCAGCTCGGTCGCGGCTGGATCGTGGCCGCCGCCCTGTTCGGGGTGGTGATCCTGGCCGCGGGCGCGCTCTACCTGGCGATGGCGGGCCGCCCGGGCCCGCCGTGGGTCCGGGTCGCTCCCCT
>DASYRU010000155.1:0-2687 GCA_036004165.1 Actinomycetota bacterium | reverse complement strand
TCGGTGCGGTTCGCGCTGGCGGCCAAGCTCGAGGTGCCGGTCGACCGGGTGGAGGTGGTCGCGCCCGACGTGGGCGGCGGCTTCGGGGTGAAGATCGTCCACCCGTGGCCGGAGGAGGTGCTGGTCCCCTGGGCCGCGATGCGGCTCGGCCGCGAGGTCAAGTGGGTCGAGGACCGCCGCGAGCACTTCGTCTCCTCCGCCCACGAGCGCGGCCAGCGGCACAAGGTCCGGGTCGGCTTCGACGACGACGGGCGCCTGCTCGGCCTGGAGGTGGAGTTCCTCCACGACAACGGCGCCTACACCCCCTACGGGATCATCGTCCCGATCATCACCTCCACCCAGCTGCTCGGCCCCTACAAGCCGGGCGCCTACCGGGTCGAGTTCCGCTCCCTCTACAGCAACACCGTCACGGTCACGCCCTACCGCGGCGCCGGCCGGCCGCAGGGCGCGTTCGCGATGGAGCGGACGATGGACGCGATCGCCGGCCACCTCGGCCGCGACCGGGCCGAGGTGCGCGAGGTCAACCTCATCCGGCCAGAGGAGATGCCCTACGACCACCGGCTGGTCTTCCAGGACGGCCGGCCGCTGATCTACGACTCCGGCGACTACCCGACCTCGCTGCAGAAGCTGAAGAAGCTGGTCGGCTGGGACGAGTTCGAGGCCTACCGGGAGCAGGCGCTGGCGGAGGGCCGGCGCGTCGGCATCGGGCTGGCCTGCTACGTGGAGGGCACCGGCGTCGGCCCCTACGAGGGGGCGCACGTGCGGGTCGAGACCAACGGCAAGGTGGTCGTCGCCACCGGCCTCACCACCCAGGGCCAAGGGCACGAGACGGTGTTCGCGCAGGTCGCCGCGGAGGAGCTCGGCGTGCCGGTCGCCGACGTCTCGGTCGTCACCGGCGACACCCGCCGCTTCAAGTACGCGGTCGGCACCTTCGCCAGCCGCGCCGCGGTAATGAGCGGCAACGCGGTCGCGCTGGCCGCCCGCAAGGTACGGGCCAAGGCGCTGCGCATCGCCGGCGAGGCCCTCGAGGTCGACCCCGGCGACCTGGAGGTGGTCGACGGGGTGATCAGGGTCCGCGGGGTGCCCGACGCGGAGATCCCGCTGAAGACCGTGGCGGTGCTCGCCAACCCGCTGCGGTACGCCTTCGACGAGGAGGCCAGGCGCGCCACCCAGTTCGCGGTCGGCGGCGGCGTCGAGCGCCCGCCGGTGGCCGACGAGGACGAGCCCGGGCTGGAGGCGACCGACTACTACTCGCCGCTGCGCTCCACCTTCGCCAACGGCGTGCACGCCGCGGTGGTGGAGACCGACCCGGAGACCGCCGAGGTCAGGATCCTCCGCTACTGCGTGCTGCACGACTGCGGCCGGCTGATCAACCCGCGGATCGTGGAGGGGCAGATCCACGGCGGCGTCGCGCAGGGGGTCGGCGGGGCGCTCTACGAGCGGATCGTCTACGACGAGAACGGCCAGCTGCTCAACGCCTCGTTCATGGACTTCCTGATGCCCTACGCCTCCGAGGTGCCGAAGGTGGAGACCGACCACCTGGAGACGCCGTCGCCGCTGAACCCGCTGGGCGTCAAGGGCGCCGGCGAGGCCGGTGTGATCCCCGGCGCGGCCGTGCTCGCCTCGGCGATCTCCGACGCCGAGGGGTTCTTCGTCGACCGGATGCCGATCTCCCCGTCGGAGCTGTGGGAGCTGCGCGGGCGGCACGCCAGGAAGGGGGACGGATGAAGATCGCTGGCAGCGCCACCCTGCACGCGCCGGTGGACGCGGTGTACGCGGCGCTCAACGACCCGGCCGTGCTGGTCCGGACGATCCCCGGCTGCGAGCGCCTGGAGCGGGTCGGCCAGGACGCCTACACGATGACCGTCAACGCCGGGGTCGCCTCGATCAGGGGCACCTACGCGGGCGACGTGCGCCTCACCGACCAGCGGGCGCCGCACGCCTTCGTGCTCAAGGCGTCCGGGTCGGGCGCGCCGGGCACGGTCTCGGCGGACGTGCAGGTGCGGCTCGCCGACGGCGCCGACGGCACCACCCTGCTGTCCTACGACGCGGACGCGGTCGTCGGCGGGATGCTCGGCGGCGTCGGGCAGCGGATGCTGTCGGGCGTGGCGAAGCGGACCGCAGGGGAGTTCTTCGCCGCGGTGGACGGCGTGCTCACCGGCGTGGCGCCGGCTCCCGCCGAGGCGGTCGCCGGGCAGCCGGCCGCCGCGGCGGTGGCCGGTGACGGGCAGCGGGCGGTGTTCACCGCGCCGCCCCGTCCGCCGGCGCTGGCCGGGCTGCCGGGCGGGGAGTTCGCCGCCGGCGCCGTGTTCGGCGCCGCGGTGGCGCTGCTCGGCGCGCTGGTCGGCGGGCTGGTCGCCCGCCGCGGCGCCCGCGACCGGCGGCGGCAGGGCTGACCCGGGGTCGCCGAGGGAGGAAGCATGCGCACGTTCATCGCCGCGGCCGTCCAGGTCGCACCGGCACCGGGGCCGCTGAGCGCCGAGACGGTCAAGGCCAACCTCGAAGCCTGCGTCGAGCAGGTCGAGCGCTGCGTCGCCGCCACCGGGGCCGAGCTGGTGGTGCTGCCGGAGACGGCCACCACCGGCTGGAACCCCGGCGTCGACGCGGAGGCCCTGTGGGACCTGGTCAGCGAGGTGCCAGGGCCGGTCACCGCGCCGCTCCAGGACGCCGCCGGACGGCTTGGCGTC
>DASYRU010000154.1:0-2118 GCA_036004165.1 Actinomycetota bacterium | reverse complement strand
TGGGGCGGGCCCGAGGTATGGGGGATCTGTGCGCGGGAGGCGCGGTGCGGGGGTCTATCCGGTCGGGCGGGTGTAGCCGACGATGCTGCTGCCGAGCGACTGGACCTTGACGTAGTCGCCGCTGTGGGTGGCCGAGACCCGCTGGCCGTTGCCGATGTACATGGACACGTGGGAGATCGGGCTGTAGTAGAAGACCAGGTCGCCTGGCTGCAGCTCGCCGGCGGAGACCTGCCTGCCGACGCCGAACTGGGCGGAGCTGGAGTGGGGGAGGGAGACGCCGACGGTGGCGTAGGCGGCCATGGTCAGCCCGGAGCAGTCGTAGCAGCCGGGCCCGCCGCCGCCGTAGCAGTAGGGCTTGCCGACCTGGGCGAGGGCGAAGCGCACGGCGGCAGCGGCCGCCCCGCTGCCGCCAGGAGCCGGCGGCGCGGCCGCCGGCGGGCTGGCCGGTGGGCTGGCCGGCGAGGCGTTGCGGGCCTCGAGCTGGCGCAGCAGGGCCTTGGTCCGGGTGACCGCCCGCTCCACCTCGGCCTTCTTGGCGTCGAGGCGCGCCACCTCGGCGGCCTGCTCGCGTTCGGCTGCCGCCAGGTCGTGCTTGCGCGCCTCCCAGGACTGGCCGGCCACCTCGAGCCGGTCCATCAGGTCGCCGTCCTGGGAGGCCAGCAGGTCGAGCACCTGGACCCGGTCCATGGCGGTGACCGGGTCGTCGGAACCGAGGACGGCGGCGAGCGTGTTGCCGGCGCCCTGGACGTAGGCGGCCGCCGCCCGCGCTCCAAGGCGCGACTGCAGGACCCTGAGGTCCTGCTCGGCCCCGGCGGCCTGCCGCCGCAGGTCGCCGTTGGTCTTGCGGATACGCTCCAGCGCCAGCTTGCTCTGGAGATACTCCTCGACCAGCTGGTCGGCCTGCCGGTTGAGCTGCTCGAGCTGCTTCTCCAGGCTGGCGGCGCTCGCCGGCGCGGCCGTGGCCCGCGAGCCGGCGCCGCTTGACAGCACCGCCACCGGCAGCAGCAGCGCGACCAGCAACGCGATCCGAGGCCATCGACGGTTGGGGGACCGTCGAACGCCTAACGGCGGCAAGAGCCCGAGCCTCCTTTCTTCCCGCCTGCCGGGGCGGACGGCGTGGGCGCTGAAAGGGGAACACACCCTCCTCCGGTGGGGGCCGGAGGGCCGTCCGGGATGGTCGGGGGATGAAACGTATCCGTCCAGTGACCATTCCGTGACCAAACGCGCCGGACTCTAGCGTGCTTCTGCGTGAAACGCCAATCCCGTGCTCACAGGCTGCTAACGACGGAGCCGTGGGCTTGCCTCCGCAAGATGTTGCGTCTATGTTCCGTCGCGACACAACATCTTGCGGAGTCCGACGCCGTCGGTCCTGGGACGCAGCCCGGTTCCTGCCTGCGGAGAACTGCGGGGAGTGGACGTGGAGAACTACGCATGGGAGCAGGACGCATCGCAGCACGAGTCGCAGAAGCCCCAGGTGACGCTGGGGGAGCGTGAGCGGGGCGTCTTGGCCTTCGAGCGGCAGTGGTGGCGGCACGCCGGGGCCAAGGAGGAGGCGATCAGGCGCGAGTTCGGCATCGGCCCGACCGCCTACTACCAGCTCCTCAGCCGGCTGCTCGACCACCCGGCCGCCCTCGCGGTCGACCCCATGCTGGTCAAGCGCCTGCAACGCCAGCGGGCGGCGCGACGCCGCCAGCGGGCATCCCGTAGGCTCGACCTCCGCCCACCACAGTGACCATGGCACAGGCGCTCTTGGGGGGCCGTGGGGGGAGCGAGCTCCCCCCACATCGAACGAGGACTGCGGGTTGGTAGCCTGCCGGTGACACCCACGAGACACGGCCGAGGGGAGGAGTCATGCGCACGTTCATCGCCGCGGCCGTCCAGGTCGCACCGGCACCGGGGCCGCTGAGCGCCGAGACGGTCAAGGCCAACCTCGAAGCCTGCGTCGAGCAGGTCGAGCGCTGCGTCGCCGCCACCGGCGCCGAGCTGGTGGTGCTGCCGGAGACGGCCACCACCGGCTGGAACCCCGGCGTCGACGCGGAGGCCCTGTGGGACCTGGTCAGCGAGGTGCCAGGGCCGGTCACCGCGCCGCTCCAGGACGCCGCCGGACGGCTTGGCGTC
>DASYRU010000153.1:0-1670 GCA_036004165.1 Actinomycetota bacterium | reverse complement strand
GGCCGGTGCGCCTGACCGACCCGCGCCTGCCGCGCCAGCCGCTGCGGATCGCCCTTGTCCAGCGGCTGTTCGAGACCTGGATCCACAGCGACGACCTGCGCCCGGTCCTTGGCGAGCCCCTTGCCCCGCCCGATCCGCGGCAGGTCGCCCTGATCGCCGGGTTCGGCATCCGCCTGCTGCCCGCCGCCATGCGGCTGCTCGGCGCGGGCCACGCGCCCCGCGGCGCCCGCCTGGTGCTGGTCGGTCCGGGCGGCGGCGACTGGACCCTGTCGTCGGGCCCGGGCCCGACGCGGGCGCCCGACGTCACCGTCACCATGGACGCCGTCGAGTTCTGCTACCTGCTCGGCAAGCGACGGGATCCGGATTCGGTGGCGCACGTGGTCGAGGGCGACCGCGCCCTGGCGGCCACCCTGCTGCACGCCGCGGCCCGCTCGGCTGCGACTGACCGCGCGGCCGGCGCCTGCGCGGTCCGTCAGGCGCCAGCGCGCAGCCCCGCCTCGACGAGCAGCAGCTCCAGCAGCCCGTCGGGGTCGGCGACGTCGTCGGGCAGCCCACGCGAGCGGAACCAGGCGCAGACGGCCTGCACGTCCCGCTGCAGGAACGCCGGGCCCTGCGGGTTGCCTACGACGTCGACCAGCTGCGGCAGGTCGATCAGGACCAGCTCTCCGCCGTGGACGAGCAGGTTGTAGGCAGACAGGTCGCCGTGGGTGTAGCCGCCACGGGCCAGCAGCACGGTCGCGTCGACCAGCTGCCGCCAGAGGTCGTGCAGCTCCCGCCGACCGGGACGGAGCTGGACCAGCCGCGGCGCCGCCTCACCGTCGGCGTCACCGATGAACTCCAGCAGCAGCTCGGTGCCGACCCGCTGGATCGGATAGGGAACCGGCGCCCCGGCCGCCCACAGCCTGCTCAGGGCGGCGAACTCCGCCACCGCCCACTGCTGCGCGATCAGGTTGCGGCCGAAGTCGCTGCGCCGCCGCATCGCCCGCATCTCCCGGGACGCCCTGACCCGCCGTCCTTCCAGGTAGCCGGCGTCGCGATGGAACAGCCGGTGGGTGCCGTCGCGGTAGCGCTTGGCCGCCATCAGGAAGGCGCGGCCGGCGGCCGGCAGGGCGCGTTCGAGCAGGAACACGTCGGCTTCCTTGCCGGTCTTGATGATGCCGAGCTCGCCGTCGACCGCGGCGAGCTCGGTGATCAGCCAGCTCGGGTACGGTTCCGGACCGCGTTCGTCGGCGTCGCCCCAGGTGGACCAGCGGTCGCCTTGCGGGGGGCCGTCGTCGACCGCGCGCTGCTCGCGCTCGCGGGCGAGGCGGGCGCGTGCCTGCTCGGTCAGCCGGCCGCGTGAGCGGGACGCCGGCTCGCCGTCACGGTCGCGACGCATCCGCTCGGTGGCGGGCGCGTCGTCCTGGTCGTAGAGGTCATCGAGGGATTCGAGGTCGCGCTTGCGCACGTGGGCTCCTTATGGGGATCGCATCCCCCCGGGGAGCCGCGCGACGCTTGGGGTCAGCGGCAGGGGAGATGCGCGGGAGGTCGGCGTCCAGCCCCCTCCCTGACGGCGGGCATGGCCATGTCGCACCTCCTCCAGCTTCCCCGGCAGCTCGTGCGCCGGTCGACGACAGCGTCAGCCAGCACTGTGCAGCGCCCCGCAGGTGCGCGCAAGCGATTTCTCACGG
>DASYRU010000152.1:0-2238 GCA_036004165.1 Actinomycetota bacterium | reverse complement strand
CCACCCTGGTGGTCAACAAGATCCGCGGCACCTTCAAGAGCGTGGCCGTCAAGGCCCCCGGGTTCGGCGACCGCCGCAAGGCGATGCTCGCCGACATCGCCATCCTCACCGGCGGCCAGGTCATCTCCGAGGAGGTCGGCCTCAAGCTGGAGAACGTCACCCTCGACCTGCTGGGCCGGGCCCGCCGGGTCACGGTCACCAAGGACGACACCACCATCGTCGAGGGCGCCGGGTCGGAGGAGGACATCAAGGGCCGCATCACCGAGATCAAGAACGAGATCGACAAGACCGACTCCGACTGGGACCGCGAGAAGCTGCAGGAGCGGCTGGCCAAGCTGGCCGGCGGGGTCGGCGTGGTCAAGGTCGGCGCGGCCACCGAGGTGGAGCTGAAGGAGAAGAAGCACCGCATCGAGGACGCGCTGTCGGCCACCCGCGCCGCGGTCGAGGAGGGCATCGTCGCCGGCGGCGGCGTGGCCCTGCTGCGCGCCCAGCAGGCGCTCGACAAGCTCGACCTGGACGGCGACGAGGCCACCGGCGCCGCGATCGTGCGCAAGGCGCTGGAGCTGCCGCTGTACTGGATCGCGCAGAACGCCGGGCTGGAGGGCGCGGTCGCCGTCAACAAGGTCCGCGAGCTGTCCGACAGCCAGGGCCTTGACGCGTCCACCGGCGAGTACGTCGACCTGTTCAAGGCCGGCGTGGTCGACCCGGCCAAGGTGACCCGCTCGGCGGTGCAGAACGCCGTCTCCATCGGCGCCCTGCTGCTCACCACCGAGACCCTGGTGGTGGACAAGCCGGAAGAGGAGGAGCCCGCCGCCGCCGCCGGCCACAGCCACGGCATGTAGGCGAGCCTCCCGTTCGACAGCGGACCCCGGCCGGATGGCCGGGGTCCGCTACGATGCGAGCTTCGCACCTACCAGGGGGTCACGCGTGGAGTTCCGCCGTATCGCCAACGTGCCGCCGTATGTCTTCACCATCATCGACGGCCTCAAGGTGGCGGCCAGGCGCGCCGGGGAGGACGTCATCGACCTCGGCTTCGGCAACCCCGACCTGCCGTCGCCCGAGGTGGCGGTGGAGAAGCTGGCCGAGGCGGCCCGCAACCCCCGCAACCACCGCTACTCGGCCAGCCGTGGCATCCCCAAGCTGCGAGCGGCGATCGCCGACCGCTACCGGCGCCGCTTCGGCGTGGAGCTCGACCCCGAGCTGGAGGTGCTGGCCACCATCGGCGCCAAGGAGGGCTTCTCGCACCTGATGTGGGTGCTGCTGCAGCCGGGCGACGCGGCGCTGGTGCCGTCGCCCTCCTACCCCATCCACATCTGGGGGCCGCTGTTCGCCGGCGCGGAGGTGCGCGAGATCCCCGTCGGCACCGACGAGGACTTCCTCGAGAACGTCCGCGCCGCCTACCGGTTCTCCTGGCCGCGTCCCCGGGTGATCGTGCTGTCGTTCCCGCACAACCCCACCACCGCCTGCGTGGACCTGGCGTTCATGCAGCGCATGGTCGACTTCGCCCGCGAGCACGAGGTGCTGCTGGTCCACGACAACGCCTACGCCGAGCTCGGCTACGACGGCCACGTGCCCCCGTCGATCCTGCAGGCCGACGGGGCCAAGGAGTGCGCCGTGGAGCTGTACTCGATGACCAAGTCGTTCTCCATGGCCGGCTGGCGGATGGCGTTCCTGGTGGGCAACGCCGCGGTCGTGCAGGCGCTGGCCAAGCTCAAGTCCTACCTCGACTACGGGGTCTTCCAGCCGATCCAGATCGCCTCCACGGTCACCCTCAACGAGGACCCCGAACACCCGGAGCGCGTGCGGCAGGTCTACCAGTCCCGCCGCGACGCGCTCTGCGGCGGCCTGAACCGCATCGGCTGGGAGGTCGCCCCGCCGCTCGGCACGATGTTCGTCTGGGCGCCGATCCCGGAGCCCTACCGGGAGATGGGCTCGGTCGAGTTCGCGTCGTTCCTGGTCAGGGACGCCAAGGTGGCCACCTCGCCGGGGGTCGGCTTCGGCCCGGGCGGCGACGGCCACGTACGGTTCGCGCTGATCGAGAACGAGCAGCGCATCCAACAGGGCGTCCGCAGCCTCCGCCGCGCCCTCACCAAACTCGGCTAGGAGGGCGCTGAATAAGGCGTATTGTCCTGGTTGGGCTTTGGCTCGGCTGGGATGATGGGATCATGCAGGGTATGGCGTACGGGGCGGCTGATCGCGGGTGGCTGGACGCGCGGGTGGTGGTGGGTCATCTCGTCC
>DASYRU010000151.1:0-2557 GCA_036004165.1 Actinomycetota bacterium | reverse complement strand
GGTCACGGTGGAGCGGGTGGAGCCCGACCCGGACGGCGGCTGGCGCGTCGCCCTCGACGACGGCTCGGTGCGCCGCTACCGGGCGGTGGTCGTGGCGGTCGGCCTGTTCTGGTCCCCGAAGCTCCCGGAGGAGACGGCCGGTTTCACCGGGCAGGTGTGCCACTCGCACGACTACCGCACCCCGGCGCCCTTCGCCAGGCGGCGCGTGCTGGTGGTGGGCGGCGGGCAGTCGGCCGCCGAGATCGCCGTGGAGGTCGCCGGGGTGGCGGCACGGACGTGCCTGTCCATCCGCAGCGGCGCCCACGTGGTCCCGCGCTGGATCGGCGGCCGCGCCGCCCACCCGCCCGCAGCCACCCGCGCCAGCCGGTCCGCGCGGGCTGAGGCCACGCCGAGCTTGACATTCCACTGTGTCATGTCACAATGGGCGGTAACGACCTCCCACATTGGAGGGTTACCGCATGTTCGACGCCCGCAGGCTCGCCGCCATCCCCGCCGGACGCAGGACCAAGTGGGTGGTCCTGCTCGCCTGGGTCGCGATCGCCGCGGTGGCGTTCCCGCTCGGCGGCCGGCTCACCTCCGTCCAGCGCAACGACGCCGCCAGCTACCTGCCCCGCAACGCCGAGTCGACCAGGGTCAACCGGCAGCTCGCCGGCTTCCCCGACAGCGGGAGCCTGGCCGCGGTGGTCGTCTACCGGCGCGAGACCGGCCTGACCGCCGCCGACCGCGCCAGGGCGGCCGCCGACCGCGACCTGCTGGCCCGCCGCTACCCGGCCGGCCAGCCGGTGCCGGCACCGGTGCACTCGCCGGACGGCAGGGCGCTGGTCACCAGCATCCCGCTGCCCGCCAGCGATGCCAGCGACGCCGAGACCAGGAAGCTGCTCGCCTACGTCGACGACGTGCGCCGCACGGTCGGAGGCGGCCAGGGCGGGCTGCAGGTCGCGGTCACCGGCCCGGCCGGCTACACCGCCGACCTGTCGGAGGTCGTCCAGGACATCGACACCAGGCTGCTGCTGGCCACCGCGCTGGTGGTGGCGCTGCTGCTGATCCTCACCTACCGCAGCCCGCTGCTGTGGCTGGTCCCCCTGACGGTGGTCGGCGTCGCCAGCCAGGTCGCCATGGCGGCCGTGTACGGACTGGCCGAGGCCGGGCTGGTGGTCAACAGCGTCAGCCAGGGCATCCTGACGGTGCTGGTGTTCGGGGCCGGCACCGACTACGCCCTGCTGCTGGTCGCGCGCTACCGCGAGGAGCTGCGCCGCCACGCCGACAAGCACGACGCGATGGCCGAGGCGCTGCGCGGCGCCGGGCCGGCGATCGTCGCCTCCGGCACCACCGTCACGCTCGGGCTGCTGTGCCTGCTGGCCGCGCAGCTCAACTCCTTCCGCGGGCTCGGCCCGGTCGGCGCCGCCGGCATCGTCTGCGCCCTGGCCGCGATGCTGACGCTGCTGCCGGCGCTGCTGGTGATCCTCGGCCGGCGGGTGTTCTGGCCGTTCGTGCCCCGGGTCGGCGCCGCCCACACCGAGGAGGCGGGCGTCTGGGGCCGGGTCGGCCGCGCCATCCGCCGCCGGCCCCGCCCGGTCTGGGCGCTCACTGCGCTCGCCCTTGCCGTCATGGCCCTCGGCCTGGCCGGCGCCGAGGTCGGCCTCGGCCAGGACCAGCAGTTCCGCACCACCCCCGACGCGGTGGTCGGGCAGCGGCTGCTGCGGGCCAGCTTCCCGCCTGGCGCCGCCGACCCCACCATCGTCACCGCCAGGGCCGAGTCCGCCGCGGCGGTGCTGCGCGCCGTCCGGACCACCGAGGGCGTCGCCGCGGCGCGACCGGCGGGGCAGGCCGGCGGCCTGACCCGGATCGCCGCCACCCTGCGGGCCGAGCCCGGCGAGGCGGCCAGCCGCGACACCGTCGACCGGCTGCGCGAGCGTGTCCACGCCGTGCCGGGCGCCGGCGCCCTGGTCGGCGGGGCGGCCGCGATCGACCTGGACGTCGCCCGGACCTCCTCGCGCGACCAGGCGGTGGTGATCCCGCTGGTGCTGGCGGTGGTGCTGGTGATCCTGGCGCTGCTGCTGCGGGCGCTGAGCGCGCCGCTGCTGCTGGTCGCCACGGTGATCGTGTCGTTCGCCGCCGCGCTCGGCGCCAGCGCGGTGGTGTTCGAGCGGCTGTTCGGCTTCCCCGCCCTGGACGCGTCGGTGCCGCTGTACAGCTTCGTGTTCCTGGTCGCCCTCGGCATCGACTACAACATCTTCCTGATGACCCGAGTACGCGAAGAAGCCGTACAGGTAGGTACCCGGCGGGGTGCGGTGATCGGGCTGTCCGCCACCGGCGGCGTGATCACCTCAGCCGGGCTGGTGCTGGCCGGTACGTTCGCCGCACTCGGCACTCTCCCGGTGGTGGCGTTCGCCGAGATCGGCCTCGCGGTGGCGCTCGGGGTCATCCTCGACACGATCGTCGTACGATCCATCCTGGTCACCGCGCTCAACCTGGACTTCGGTCGACACATCTGGTGGCCCAGCAAGCTGTCCACCAAGCGGAACGTACCGCAGGCCGAGCCGGGTCACGCGGAGGA
>DASYRU010000150.1:0-1858 GCA_036004165.1 Actinomycetota bacterium | reverse complement strand
ACCGCACGCGCCGAGAACTTCCTGCACGGCCGGCCGGACCTGGCCGACACGATCGGCCGGCTGCAGGCCTTCCAGGCGGCCGGCGCCGACGTGCTCTACGCGCCCGGCCTCAGCCGCCTCGAGGACATCCGCCAGGTGGTGGCTTCGGTGGACCGGCCTGTCAACGTCCTGGCGCTCCCCAACGCCCCGACGGTGGCGGAGCTGGCGGCCGCCGGCGTGGCCAGGATCTCGGTCGGCGGCGCGTTCGCCTTCGCCGCGCTCGGGGCGGTGGTCGAGGCGGCGCGGGAGCTGCGCGAGCAGGGCACCTACGGGTTCTGGAAGTGGGCCGGCGCCGGCTCCAGCGGCGCCCGCTCCGCCTTCGGGGGCTGACGCGCCCAGAAACGCCGCGCATGTTCCACACGGTGAGGAATCCGGCGCCGATCTCCGCATCGGGTGGCCCTTCCGAAGCGCCCGGTTCGTACGATTGCGGGACACTCCCCCGCACCCCGGAGGTGGGCGCCCATGAAGGCTCTCGTCTATCACGGACCCAACCAGAAGGAGTGGGAGTCCAAGCCGGACCCCAAGCTGGAACGGCCCAGCGACGCCATCGTCCAGATCGACACCGCCACCATCTGCGGCACCGACCTGCACATCCTCAAGGGCGACGTGCCGACCTGCGAGCCGGGGCGCACGCTCGGCCACGAGGCGGTCGGCACCGTGGTGGAGACCGGCGACGCGGTCGAGAGCTTCCGGCAGGGCGACCGCGTGCTGGTGTCCTGCATCTCCGCCTGCGGGCGCTGCCGGTACTGCCGGCAGGGCATGTACGGCCAGTGCCAGAGCGGCGGCGGCTGGATCCTCGGGCACCTGATCGACGGCACCCAGGCCGAGCTGACGCGCATCCCGTTCGCCGACAACAGCCTCTACAAGCTGCCGGAGGGGCTCAGCGACGAGCAGGTGCTGTTCCTGTCCGACATCCTGCCGACCGGGTTCGAGGTCGGCGTGCTGAACGGCAACGTCCGTCCCGGCGACGTGGTCGCGGTGGTCGGCGCCGGGCCGGTGGGCCTGGCGGCGATGATGACCGCCCGCCTGTACGGGCCCAGCAGGATCGTGGCGATCGACAAGGCCGACTCCCGCCTGGAGAAGGCCCGCAGCCAGTTCGGCGCGGACGTGACCGTCAACAGCGACGCCGAGGACCCGCTCGAGGTCGTCAAGGGGCTCAGCGACGGGCTCGGCGCCGACGTGGCCATCGAGGCGGTGGGGATCCCCGAGACCTTCGAGCTGTGCGCCGAGCTGGTGCGGCCGGGCGGCCGGGTCGCCAACATCGGCGTCCACGGCCATCCCGCCACCCTGCACCTGGAGCGGCTGTGGATCCGCAACGTGACCATCACCACGGGGCTGGTCGACACCCACTCGACGCCGACGCTGCTGCGGCTGGTCGCCGAGGAACGCCTCGACCCGCGGCCGTTCGCCACCCACCACTTCTCCGCCGGCGACATCCTGGAGGCCTACGGGGTGTTCGCCGACGCCGCCAAGACCAACGCCCTCAAGATGGTCCTGACCAGGTCCTAGCCCGGCGGTCAGCGGCGCGAGAGGCCGTCGATCCGGGCGACCTCCTGGCCGCCGAGCGAGAACCCGAACAGGTCGAGGTTGGCGGCGATCCGCTCGCGGGTCGCCGACTTGGCGATGACCGGGATGCCGTGCTCGACGTGCCAGCGCAGCACGACCTGCGCGGGCGTCACGCCGTGCCCGGCCGCGACCTCGGCGAGGGCCCGGTCGCGGAGGTTGGCGCCCTTGAGGGGGCTGTAGCCCTCCAGGACCACGCCGCGGTCGCGGTGCTCGGCCAGCCGCCGCGGGTCGTGCCGCGGCGGGCTCCAGGGGA
>DASYRU010000149.1:0-4424 GCA_036004165.1 Actinomycetota bacterium | reverse complement strand
CCGCTGGTAGCTGCCGGTCGCGTTGCAGGTCAGCGAGTTCACGTAGGAGGCGTCGCCGAGCACGTACCCGCCGGCGAACACGGCTCCCCCGGAGTCGCCGAAGCACGACCCGCCACCCGCCTTGGAGTCGTTGTCGTTGATCTGGAAGACGACGACCTCACTCTGGACGTTCTTCAGGTAGGAGGTGGTCGAGCGGCGCTCCTGGACGACGATCTGGGACTTCTTGTCGCCGATGTCGACCCCGTAGCCGACGAGCGTGAAGGTCTCGTTCTTGAGCTGGCCCTGGTTGCTGTCCAGGAAGCCGACCGGGGGCAGCGGAGCCGGGGTGATGCCTGGCCACTTCGTCGTCGCCGGCGCGCTGAGTACCACCACGCCCTGATCGTGCTGCTTGGAGAGGCTGAGCTTGCCGGTCCAGCCCGGATCGGGATGGGCGGTGCCGGTGATGTAGTGGGCCTCGCGGGCGGCCTTCTCCGCGGGGCTGATCCCCGGCTGCAGCGGGTCGGGCTGGAGTTCGAAATCGAACGAGACGTAGACGTTGGTCGCCGGGCCCTCGGTGCAGTGGCCGGCGGTGAGCACGACGGTCGGAGAGATCAGGGTGCCGGAACAGCGGAACCGACCCTCCGTAAGGGTGAAGCGGACCAGTCCCACGTTCGTATGGACCCTGTCTGGGCTTCCCCCGGTGATGGCCAGGGCTGGCGCGGTGGCGACCAGCACCATGGCGACCGAGGCGACGGCGAGTGCGATGAACGTGGGCTTCCGACGCATGCCCGATCCTCCGACCTTCTCTTCGACTGAGTCCCGGTGCGCGTCACCATAACGCTCTGCGCGAGACCTCGCACCTCACCCACGGAAGGAGATCACGGCGCTATCGGGGAAAACCGGACAGGAGCCGCCACTTGTCGCCTCCGCCAGGCTCAGGAGCGGTGGTCGCGGGCCGCGGCCGGCTCGAGTTCCGGCTGGGGCTCGGGGCGGGCGGCGCCGATGTGGGCCGACTCGCGCAGCGGCCGCTCGGTGAGCAGCAGCACCACCAGGAAGCCGATCGCGATCACCGGGACCGCGCTCAGGAACACCACGTGCAGCGAGCGG
The DNA here is from genome assembly GCA_036004165.1 of Actinomycetota bacterium. Taxonomy (GTDB): domain Bacteria; phylum Actinomycetota; class CALGFH01; order CALGFH01; family CALGFH01; genus CALGFH01. The sequence goes on along the minus strand of DASYRU010000149.1, from coordinate 3,338 downwards.
GCGACCGCCTCCACGACGGCCTCCTGCACCGGGGTGGGCAGCGCGCGGATCTGGCCGGGGCTGCCCTGCAGCGCGTTCGCATCCACGCCGGCCCCTGGCAGGTTCGCCGGCAGCAGCCGCGGCAGGTGGTAGGCGAGCCGGTTGGTGAAGATGGCGCCGAAGATCGCCACCCCGAACGACCCGCCCATGGAGCGGAAGAAGTTGGCCGCCGAGGTGGCGGCGCCGAGGTCGCGGCGCTGGACCGCGTTCTGCACGGCCAGGATCATCACCTGCATGACCATGCCGAGGCCCGCGCCGAGGACCACCATGTAGGCCGAGACGACGGCCCGGCTGGTGGTGGCGTCCATGCTGGACAGCAGGCCGAGGCCGATGGTCATGACCGCGGTGCCGGTGACCGGGAACACCTTGTAGCGCCCGGTCCTGCTGATGATCCGGCCGGCCACGATCGAGGTGACCACGATCCCGAGCATCAGCGGGATCAGCAGCAGGCCGGAGTTGGTCGCGCTGGCGCCGGTGACCACCTGAAGGAACAGGGGCAGGAAGATGATGGCGCCGAACATGGCCACGCCGACCACGAACAGGACGGCGACCGCCACCAGGAAGACGCGGTCGCGGAACAGCCGTGGCGGCAGCACCGGCTCTGCGGCCCGTCGCTCCTGGAAGGCGAAGGCGACCAGCAGCGCGGCGCCGGCGACGGCCAGGCCGATGATCTCGGGCGAGCCCCAGGCGTACTGGTTGCCGGCCCAGACCGTGACCAGCAGGACCGCGGTGACGCCGGTCACCAGCAGCGCCGCCCCGAGGTAGTCGATCCGGTGCCCGCGCCGCTGGAACGGCAGGTCGAGGGCGACGCTGGTGACCAGCAACGCCAGGGCGCCGACGGGCAGGTTGATGTAGAAGACCCACCGCCAGCTCAGGTTGTCGACGAAGAAGCCGCCCAGCAGCGGGCCGGCCACGCTGGCGATCGCGAACGTCCCGCCGAGGTAGCCCTGGTAGCGGCCCCGCTCCCTCGGTGAGACGACGTCGCCGATGATGGCCATCGCAAGGGCGATCAGGCCGCCGGCGCCGAGACCCTGGAGAGCGCGGAAGGCGATCAGCTCGGTCATCGTCTGGGCCAGGCCCGAGAGGGCCGACCCAACCAGGAAGATCACGATCGCCGTCTGGAAGACGCCCTTGCGGCCGTACAGGTCGCTGATCTTGCCGTACAGCGGGGTCGAGGTGGTCGCGGCCAGCAGGTAGGCCGTCACCACCCAGGAGAGGTGGGTGAGGCCGCCGAGGTCGCCGACGATCGTGGGCAGGGCGGTGGCGACGATCGTCTGGTCGAGCGCCGCCAGCAGCACGCCCGACATCAGCCCGGCGAACACCAGTTGGAGCTGCCGGTTGGACAGCCTGCCGGTGGTCTCGTCGATCGTCATGCCCGTACTCCGGTCACCCGCTCGAGGTCGTCGACCAGGCGGGCGAGCAGCACGGCCAGCGCCCGCCGGTCCTGGCCGGACCACTCGCCGAGTACCTGCGCCAGGCTGGTCCGGCGGGCCTCGCGCATCCTGGCCAGCACGCGCTGGCCCTCCGCGCTCAGCTCGAGCAGGCTGGCGCGGCGGTCCTGGGGGTCCGCCACCCGGCCGACCAGCCCGCCACGCTCCAGCTGCTGGACCTGCCTGCTGGCGGTGGAGGCGTCGATGCCCATCCGGCCGGCCAGCTCCGACAGCCGCAGCGGGCCGCCCTCGTGGACGCGGCAGAGGACCGCGTAGCCGGCGCGGTCGAGCGCCACCCCCGCCCTTGCGGCCAGGCGCTCGTGCACGCGTGGCTGGTTGCCACGGCGGACCAGGCGGGTCAGCGCCTGTTCGATCTCGGTGAGCACGGCTGCTGTCGAGCCGCTCGCGCCCGTGATGGTCGTCGTTGGCATGCGTCCACGGTACGATAACTTGCTTGTAGCACGCAACTATCGACCGCCGGTGGCGGGCCGGCGCCCGGACGGGTAGGCTCGCGGCGGACCGTGCTAGGTGGGGAGCTAGCGGTGCCCTGAACCCGCAATCCGCTCCAGCGGGGCTGAATCCCTGCCTGAGGGTCCGAGTCCGAAGGTCAGCGCCGAGTACGGAGTGTTGACGGTCAGGTCCCGCGCAACGTCACCCTGTGAACCGCGTCAGGTCCGGGAGGAAGCAGCGCTAAGCGGGCACTGACGAGTGCCGCGGGCGTGCCGGGCCAGAGCCACCGGCTCGTGCCAGCGCTTCGGATGTCGGGTTCGACGGCAGGTGCACGGTCCATTACTCCTGCCCTGAAGAAGCTCGCGCATCACCAAGCCGTTCGACCTGATCGCCCCAGGAAATCCGTGGTTCTGGTGATGCGCGAGCTTCTTCAACAGAGGTCCTATGGCTGCGGTAGCCTTGGGCGACCATGGCCTACGTCTCGCTCTACCGCAAATGGCGCCCACAGACCTTCGCGGACATCGTGGGCCAGGACCACGTGACCGGAACGCTGGTCAACGCCATCCAGACCGGCCAGGTGCACCACGCCATGCTGTTCTGCGGCACCAGGGGGACGGGCAAGACCTCCACCGCCAGGGTGCTGGCCAAGGCCCTCAACTGCGAGCAGGGACCCACCCCGGAGCCCGACAACGTCTGCGAGCAGTGCCGCTCCATCACCAACGGCACCAACCTCGACGTGGTCGAGATCGACGCCGCCAGCCACGGGTCGGTCGACGACGCCCGCGACCTGCGGGAGAAGGCCAGCTACGCCCCGGCGGCGGCCCGCTACAAGGTCTACATCGTGGACGAGGCCCACATGGTCACCACCCAGGGCTTCAACGCCATGCTCAAGGTGCTCGAGGAGCCGCCGGAGCACGTCCGCTTCATCTTCTGCACCACCGAGCCGCACAAGGTCATCGAGGCCATCAGGTCGCGCTGCCAGCGCCACGACTTCCGCCGCATCCGCACCGCCGCCCTCGTCCAGGACTTCGCCAGGATCTGCGAGGCGGAGGGGGTCGACATCGAGCCGGCGGCGCTGGAGCTGGTCGCCCGCGCCGCCGACGGCTCCCACCGCGACGGCCTCTCCCGGCTCGACCAGGTGCTGACCTACGCCGGGCCCAAGGTCACCCTCGCCGACGTGGCCCAGGTGCTGGGGGCGCTGCCCGCCGAGCTGCGCTTCGACCTGGCGGAGGCGCTGGCCGCCCACCGGGTGGCCGACGTGCTCGCCGGCGTCGAGCGGGTGGTCGACGCCGGCCACGACCTGCAGCAGTTCGCCCGCGAGGCGCTGGAGCACCTGCGCGACCTGTACGTGCTGCGGGTCGCGCCCGACTCGACCACGCTGGTGGACGTGACCGCCGAGACCCGCGAGCGGCTCGCCGC
>DASYRU010000148.1:0-2967 GCA_036004165.1 Actinomycetota bacterium | reverse complement strand
CCGCGGCATCTCCCGGCCGGTCACCCTCGACCTCGAGTTCCTCGGCGCCGCCACCGACCCCTACGGCAACCCGAAGCTCGGCTTCTCGGCCTCGGCCGAGGTCAACCGGCTGGACTGGGACCTCAAGTGGAACGCCCCGCTGGAAACCGGCGGGTTCCTGCTGGCCAACAAGGTCCGCCTGGAGATCGAGGCCGAGCTGAACCGGAAGTAGCCGGCTCCTCAGCCTCGGGCGCGCGGCGGCCCTGCGGCCGCCAACAGGGCACGGAAGCCGGCCAGGGCGGCCGGGATGCGAGGGCCGTACCAGGTGAGCGCCCTGCCGTCGACCAGCTCGGCCCGGGCGCCCGACCAGGCCGCCACCTCCTCGGCGTCGGTCTGGCCGAACGCGTAGGGCTCGGAGGGGAGCAGCACCACCTCCGGGCGGAGCGCGGCGATCGCCTCCGGGTCCAGCCTCGGGTAGCGGGTGGCCGGGTCGTCGAGGACGGGCTCGGCCCCGGCCAGCGCCAGCAGGTCGGCCGCGTAGGTGCGGCGCCCGACCCACATCCAGGGGTCGCGCCAGACCGCGCAGGCGTAGCGGACCCTGGCGGCCGGCCGGCCGCGCCAGGCGGCGGCCAGCGCGGCGACCAGCTCGGCGTCGATGCCGGCGGCCGCCGGCAGCTCGCCGACGGCCTTGGCCAGGCCGCGCAGCTCGGCGACCGCGCCGGCGACCGTGGTCGGCATGGTCACGAACACCGCCAGCCCGTCCGCCTCCAGCCGCTGCACGTCCAGCTTGCGGTTCTCCTCGGCGTTCGCGACCACCAGGTCGGGCTCGAGCGCCCGGATCGCCCGCAGGTCGGGGTTCTTGGTCCCGCGGACCTTGGGGAGCCGCGCCACGGCGGCGGCCGGCTCGACGCACCAGTCGGTCACGCCGACCAACCGCTCCCCCACCCCGGCGAGGACGAGCCACTCGGTGAGCGAGGGGACCAGGCTGACCACCCGCGCCACCCGGTCGGGCAGCGCGACCGGCCGCCCGCGCGCGTCGGCGAGCTGGCGCACTCAGCCGGTCCGTAGGGTGCGGAAGTAGCCCTCCTCGTAGCGGGCGAGCACGAACACCAGGTCGGCGAGGCGGTTCAGGTAGCGCACGGCCTCGTGGTCGCTGAGCAGCCCGGCCCGGTCCATGGCGACCGTCTGGCGCTCGGCCCGCCGGATCACCGTGCGGGCGAAGTCCAGGAACGACGAGCCGCGCGACTCGCCGGGGACGATGAACTCCTCCGGCATGCGGATCTTGGCGACGTACTCGTCGATGACGGCCTCCAGGTCCCCGACCATCTCGGCGGTCACCTTGCTGGTGCCCGGCGTCAGCTTGTGGGCGTTCTCCCCGGCGGTGGCCAGCTCGGCCCCGACCACGAACAGCTCGCGCTGCAGCCGCAGCACCAGGTCGGCCAGCAGGCTGTCGGCGATGAACACCCGTGCCATGCCGAGCGCGGCCACCGCCTCGTCGGTGGTGCCGTAGGCCTCGGTGCGCACGTCGGACTTGTCGACCCTGCCCCCGTAGAGCAGGCCGGTGGTGCCGTCGTCGCCGCGTCGGGTGTAGATCCTCACGGGCCCTCCTCCCGGGCGCCGGCCGGCCTGAGGTCCGCGTTGACGCGGCGGCGCCTGTCGTCGCCAAGCCGGGAAATGCGCAGGCCGGCGTGGATCCGGTAGCGGCGGTTGACGCCCACGATCACCGCCGTGAACCCCTCCAGCTGGCGGGCGAGCCGCAGCGGACCGGCGTCCACCCCCCTGCACCCGGGGATCTGGTCGGCCAGCTCCACGACCAGCCCCTTGGCCGCCTGGTCGTCGCCGGCGACCAGCACGTCGGTCTCGACCTCCCGGTCGGGATCGGCGAGCAGCTTCGGCGCCGCGTGGTGGAAGGCGGCCACCACCGTGGCCGCCGGCAGCAGCGCCTGCGCCTGTTCGGCGGCGCTGCCCTCCGGCACCTCCAGCAGGCGGGGACCGGCCTCGTCCCAGCCGAGGGGGTTGATGACGTCCACCACCACCTTGGCGCCGATCGCCTCGGCCAGGCCGGGCAGCATCTCGGCCTGGCCGGCGAACGGGAAGACCAGGAAGACGACGTCGGCGCCCTCGGCCGCGTCCCGGTTGGCCACCCCCCGGATGGGGAGGTCGCGCCCGCCGAGCAGATCGGCGACGACCACGGCGGCCTTCACAGGGTCGCGGGAACCGAGCAGGACCCGGTGTCCGGCCAGGGCCATGCGCAGGGCGAGCCCGCGGCCCTGTGGGCCGGTCCCGCCGAGCAGGCCGATCGTGAGCTGGTCGGGCACTGGCGCCTCCTGTCGACCAGGGTGGTGCCGGCGGGTGCCACGCCGGCGCGTCGGAGCGAGGCTACCTGACGCCGGCCGCTCCGGTGCGGGCCGATCAGCCGCCCGACCGGACGGCGCCACTCCCCCCGCGTCGGATCAGCCGGCCCGGGGTCGGCCCAGGGCAGCAGGACGGCGACGGCGGCCTCACCGGGTGGGACGCGGCCCGGGCTAGCGGGGTAGCAGGGCGGCCACGGCGACCTCGCCGGGTGGGAGGCGGGCGCCCGGGCCGAGCACCGAGCCGACCAGGCGCGCGCCGGCGCCGACCGTGGCGCCCGGGCCAACCACGGCCCTGGTCACCACGGCACCCGCCGCGACCCGGCTCCCGGCGTCCAGCACCACAGGGCCGGCGAGCACCGCGGCCGGGTCGAGAACGGCGTCCTTCACCACCAGCACCGGCGCTCCACGGCAGGACCCGCGCAGCAGCCGGCCGGCCGGGAGTGGGTAGGGCCAGCGGCCGGCCAGCAGGCCCGCCGAGGCGGCCAGCAGGCGGTGGAGGGTCCCGGCGTCGGCCCAGGGGCCACGCAGCGGAAGGCCGGCCAGCCAGCCGCGGTCCAGCAGCGGCCCGAGCACGGTCCCCGCCAGGGTGGACGGGACCGGGTCGAGGCCGTCAAGAATCCCGGCGCGGAGCGCG
>DASYRU010000147.1:0-6986 GCA_036004165.1 Actinomycetota bacterium | reverse complement strand
GACCTTCTCGGGCCATGCGGTCAGCGTATCGAGACCGTCCAGCAACTGATCCGCGTATGCCGTGATGCGAAAGAACCACTGCTCCAGTTCCCGCATGACGACCGTCGTGCCACACCGCCAGCACGCGCCGTCGACGACCTGCTCGTTGGCGAGCACCGTCTGGCAGCTCGGGCACCAGTTCACCGACGAGCGTTTGCGGTACGCGAGACCGCGCTCGAACATCTTCAGGAAGATCCACTGGTTGAACTTGTAGTACGCGGGCAGGCACGTGGCGATTTCGCGTTCCCACGCGTAGCTGATGCCGAGCCGCTGCAACTGCCCCTTCATGTGGGCGATGTTGGCGAGCGTCGAGGTTTCCGGATGGATCCCGCTTTTGATAGCCGCGTTCTCGGCCGGCAGGCCGAATGCGTCCCAGCCGATCGGGTGCAGGACGTTGTGGCCCTGCATGCGCTTCAGCCTGGCGATCACGTCGCCGCCTGAGAAGGCCTCGAGGTGGCCCATGTGGAGGTCGCCCGACGGGTACGGGAACATGTCGAGGGCGTAGTAGCGCGGCCGGATGGTGTCGCTCTCGTCGGCCCGGTAGAGCGCCTGCTCCTCCCAGGCCGCGGCCCATTTGGGCTCCACCTGCTGGGGGTCGTAGCGCTCGGCATCCACCGTGGGTCTCCTCGGAAGCTCTCGGGTTCGGGCGCAGCGCGGCGGGCGCGCCGCGGCGGCGTGACCAGCATAACAGCAGGCCAACGCGCGGTTTCCGGGGGTCGTTGGGGACCCGTTGGTGCAGGGAGGCAATTTGTCCACTGGACAACCGGACCCGACGGGTGCAAAGTTCCCGCCCATACCGTCGAAGTGGAGCGAGCCGGACGTAGCGCGCTTGGTGGCAGCGGGCGTCGTCCTCCGCCGACATGCCACCAGAGGGGAGGCAGAGTGGTAACCGCTCGCAAGCAGGTCGGTGCCTCGAGCACCTACAGCGCCCTACGCAACTGGCAACCGCCCCGGCCGTCCTACGAGCAGCTCCGCACGGCCAACCAAACCACGTCTGGCGACCTGGAGGTCCTGCTGCGAACCACCGAGGTGGCGCGGCGGCTGCAGGTCAGCGCCCGGACCGTCCTCGCCTGGGCCCAGGCCGGCAAGCTGCCGAGCATCCTGACACCGGGCGGTCACCGCCGCTATCCCGCGCAGGGCGTCGAGCAGGTGCTGGCGACCATGACCGCCGCCGGCGAGCCTCGAACCACTCAAGGGCCCAGCCGCTGACACTCGCAGCCAAGCGGGCCGGTCCCAACGGACCGGCCCGCTGTCCTTCCCGGCCAGGCCCGCCTACCATGCTTGCTCGTCGACGAACCGCACCGCATGGGGGTCAGGCATGACGGCAGGGCTGACGCTGCCGAGGACCGCCGCGTGGGTCTGGCACGCCGAGCCCCGCTCGATCTTCGGCCTGGATGCCGTGTTCGTCCGCTGCGCCAGCGGCGCCAGCGGGTCGGCTCCCAGCGGGTTCAGCTTCGCCGACAACTACCGGGCGTGGACGGCCGCCAGGGGACCGGCGGTCGTCCCCTGGGCCTGGTTCGGTCCGCCCGCCGGTTCCGACGGGGTGGCGTGCGCGGATGCGCTGGCCACGATCGCCCCCGGCGCGCTGGTGTACGTGGTCGAAGTCGGCGCCGACACCCCCGCCGGCCAGGTGGCCGCGTTCGCCGCGCGCCTGCGCCAGCGCGAACCGGTCGCCATCCTCGGCTTCTCGACCTGGCCGACGCGGGCCGAGGCGGAGCAGGTGGGGGTGCCATGGGACGCCTGCCTGGAGGCGTTCGACTTCGGGCTCCCGCAGGTCTGCACGGGCGCGCAGCGGGGGCTGCTGCTGCAGGCCGACAGCCCGGTGGTGGCCGACATGCAGGGCAAGCCGATCCACGTGGCGGTCTTCCCGGACGCCGACCCTGGCTGGGTGGAGAGCGCCCGGTTCGGCGTGCTGGAGCACGCCGGCGTCTCGGCCTGGGCGGTCGACCAGTCCAGCTTCGCGACCTGGCGGCGGCAGCTCGGCGCCGTCGGCGAGGGGCGGCCGGAGCCGCAGATGCCGCCGCCGACCGGCCAGCCGCGACCGGAGCAGGTGCGGACCGTGGAACCCGCCGGGCCGCGGGAGACGCTCACACCCGTCCGCTTCTACGAGCCGGGCGAGGAGGCGCTGCTCGCCAACCGGATCCTGGCGGTCGTCCAGGCGCGGCTCGACGCCGGCGGCAAGCTGACCGATGACGAACTCGTCGCTGAGATCGAAGCGGTGCTGCGCGACAGCGCGCAGTAGGAGGGCCCGGGCGGGCGGGGGCTGCGCCCGCCCGGGGACGGCCGGACGCTGCGCCCGGCCGCTGCCGCTCAGTCGGCGATCCGCAGGGCGACCGCCGGCCTGATCTTGGCCGCCTGGCGGGCCGGCCAGGCCGTGGCGGCCAGCGACGCGACCGCCGTGACCGCCACCAGCACGGCGATCGACAACCACGGGACCGGGAAGGCGCTGCCTGCCGCCTGCAGCTCGTCGTCGTTCTTGAACAGCAGGTAGCTGGTGACGATCGCCAGTCCGGCGCCGAGCAGGATGCCCTCCAGCGCGATGAACGAGCTCTCCAGCAGGAACGCGCGCCGCACGGTGCTGGCGGGGAAGCCGAGCGCCCGCAGCACCCCGACGCTGCGCCGCCGCTCCCGCACCGCCCGGACCATCACCACGCCGAGCCCGGCGATGCCGATCACCAGGCCGAGTGCGAGGAAGCCCTGCAGCAGGCGGAAGAAGGAGCGGTTGGCGGCGTAGTCCAGCTCCACCAGGTGGCGGATGCGGGTGGCGACCAGGCTGTTGGCGAGGAACTCGCCCTGCAGGTCGGCGGCCAGCGCCTGGTCGGAGGCCCCGGGGGCGAGCCGCAGCAGCGCCGCGCTCGCCTCGGCGCCGCCGCCGAACTGCTCCCGCAGGCCCCGCGCCGAGGTGATCAGCGCACTGCCGAAGCTGTGCTCGCCGATGCCGTCGAAGGCGGTGTCGTCGGCGAGGATGCCGGCGATGACCTTGCGCTCGGCCTTGCCGGTGCGCGGGTCGGTGAGGGTCAGCGCGTCGCCGGCTCGGTAGGTGACCGCCCCGGGTCCGGCCCCGGTCTGGCCGAGGTACTGGTCCAGGATCACGTAGCGGGGGTCGGCCAGGACGGCCCGCCAGACGGCCCGGTCGTCGCGGCCGAGCCGGTCCAGCCGCTCGTCCAGCGGGAACAGGCCCTGCTCGGCCAGGGCCGGGGTGGCCCCGACCACCGTGCTGTCGATCGGCTTCGGCAGGCCGGGCAGCCCGGTCACCCTGCCTTCCGCGGCGCTCAGCGGCGCGACGCCCTGCACCCTGCCGGCGAAGCGCCCGCCGACGAGGCGCCCGGCCGGGTCGGTGAGCGGCGCCGCGGGGTTGTAGTCGACCCGGATCGCGTAGCCGCCGGCGGCGTTGGCGACCGCGCGGTCGACGCCGGCGTCGATGACGCTGCCGAGCACCGTGATCAGCACCAGGGTGAACACCACCAGCCCGTACATGATCAGGATCGCCCCGGTGCGGAAGCGCCTGGCCAGCGGGTAGGCCATCGCCAGCCTGGCGGCGAGGCCGGAGGCGGTCGGGCGCCGCACCAGCGGGCGGAACAGCCGCAGCAGCAGCTCCTGGTTCTGGGAGACCAGCAGCACCGCCGAGAAGGTCAGCACCACGCCGAGCACGATGAAGGTGGTGGTGGAACCGTCGTCGAACACCCTCGGCCGCACGGTGTTGGCGCCAAGCCCCCAGCCGAGCACGGCCAGCGAGGTGGCCGTGTACACCGCCCGCCTGGGAAGGAGGCGGACCAGCAGCGGGCAGAGGGCGAGCGTCGCCAGGGCCGGGTACAGGTAGGAGCCGACGCCCTGGCTCCTGGCGACCGCCACCCAGGCCGCCGCCCCGAAGCCGGCCGCCGCCAGGGTCGAGGCGACCACCCAGCGGCGCTTGAGCCGGCGGCCGCCCTCGCCAGGCAGGTCGCGGATGGCGGCGATGATGTTGACGCGGCTGATGCGGATGCTGGTCAGCGCGACCGTCGCGAAGGCGATCAGGAAGCCCATGGCGAAGCCGTTGACCAGGCTGGTCGGGGTGACGCTGAAGACCAGGTCGAGGCCGCCGTCGTCCTCGCCGAAGCTGGCGAAGATCCTGGCGGCGACCTCGACCACCACCCGGCCGACGCCGAGGCCGGCGAGGACGCCGAGCGAGGCGGCGACCAGCGCGTAGACGGCGCCCTCGACCACGAAGCCGCGGACCAGGCGGCCGCGTCGCATGCCGACGGCCCGCAGCATGCCGAGCTCCGGCTTGCGCTCCTCGGCCAGCATCACGAACACGTTCACCAGCAGCAGCACCCCGGCGATGATCGCGAAGCTGCCGATGAACAGGAAGAGGGAGCCGAGCTCGTCGCCGGCCTGCCTGGCTTCCTCGAGGACCTCCTGCTTGGGCTTGTCGACCTCGGTGCCCTGGCTGGTGAGCGGGCCGAGGGCGGCGCGCAGCTTGGCGGCGACCCGGTCGCTGGCGGCGTTGCCGCCCTCCACCCCGCCGGCGTTGGAGACCAGGGTGAGGGTCTCCGGCCGCGCCCGGCCGCCGGCCTCCTGGGCCGCCGCCAGCAGCGTGCCCGGGGCGAAGAAGGCGCCGCTGCCGCCGTAGCCGGCCAGGCCCTGGGTCGGGACCACCCGTGCCACCCTGGCGGTGGTGGAGCGGCCGTAGAGGTAGAAGGTGAGGGTGTCGCCGGCCCTGGCGTCCAGCGCGCCGGCGAGCTGGTCGTTGATCACCACCTGGCCGGGGCCGGGTTGCGGCCCGGTCAGGCCGGAGCCGCTCCCGCCGAAGGCGGCCGCGGCGGCGAAGTCGACCTCAAGGACTCCCGCCCGAGGTTCGCCCTTGCGCCCGGGGCCGTCGCCCTTGGCCACCGCCGCGGCGGTCTGGCGGACGGTGAGGATGCCGTCGACGTCGGGATCGGCGCGCAGGCCGGCCAGCCGCTCGGCGGCCTGCTGGCCCTGCGCGGGCGTCGACGAGCTGACCACCTCGTCGATGACGCCGAGGCGCTGGTAGGCGGTCTGCCTGACCGAGAAGTCGAGGGTGTCGCCGACGATCAGGCTGCCGACGATGATCGCGGTGCCGAGCACCGAGCCGGTGACGACCAGGGCCGCCTCCACCCGCCTGCGGCTGATCTGGCGCAGGGCCAGGCGACGCACGACCGGACCGCGCAGGGCGATCGCCGCGGTGGCGAGCACGGCGGCGGCCAGCAGGCCGACCAGGACAGGGGTCAAGTTCGAGTACACGGTCAGACCCCGATCCGCGCCGGCCGGCGCTGCTCGTCGCCGACCAGGCGGCCGTCGCGCATGCGCACCAGCCGGCCGGCCGACCCGCCGACACCGGGGTCGTGGGTGACCAGCACGATCGTCTGGCCTTCCTGGCGGTTCAGCTCGTGCAGCAGCCCGATCACCTGGTCGGCCATCTGGGTGTCGAGGTTGCCGGTCGGCTCGTCGGCCCAGACGATCGCCGGCCGCGCGGCCAGCGCCCTGGCGATCGTCACCCGCTGCTGCTCACCTCCGGACAGCTCGCCCGGGCGGTGGGCGACCCGGTGGCCGAGCCCGACCCGCTCCAGCATCCGCACGGCGGTCGCCCTCGCCGGCTTGGCGGGCACGCCGTTCAGCAGCAGCGGCAGCTCGACGTTCTCGGCCGCGGTGAACACCGGGATGAGGTTGAAGGACTGGAAGATGAACCCCATCGTGCGGGCCCGGTGGGAGGTGCGGCGGGCGTCCGACATCGCGAACAGGTCGCGGCCCTCGACCAGCACCCGGCCGCCGTCGACGTCGTCGAGGCCGGACAGGCAGTTCAGCAGCGTGGTCTTGCCCGACCCGCTCGGCCCCATCACCGCCACCAGCTCGCCGCGGCGCACGGCGAGGTCGAGGCCGGACAGGGCTTCCACCTCGACGCCGCCGGTGCGGTACACCTTGCGCACCTGCTCGGCGACGAGCAGCGGGCCGGGCTGGTGGTCGTCCGTGTGATCCATGGCTCCTCCGAGATCGGTGGCTCTCGGGAGCCAAGGCTCCACCGCGCCCACGCCGGGCACCATCGGGGATCCCCCCGGAAGATCCCCCAGCCGACCCCAGGGTCGCTGGGGGACTTCCCCTACCGCCTACGCGGGCCGGTCCAGGACGTCGTCGTCGGATGCCTGGGTGGTGGGGGCCGCCTGGTTGGCCAGGGGTAGGCGCAGCTCGAAGCGGGCACCCGAACCGGCGGCGCCGCTGGGCTCCCCCACCAGCAGCTCACCCCCCTGCGCCTGCGCCAGCTGCCTGGCGATGTACAACCCCAACCCCACCCCACCCGCCCGCCGGGTCGCCCCCGAGTCCAGCTGGGTGAACCGCTCGAAGATGCGGTCGCGTTCGCTGGCCGGCACGCCCGGCCCGGCGTCCTCCACCGCCAGCACCGCCAGCCGGCCGGCGCGGGCGGCCTCCAGCCGGATCGGGGTGCTGTCGGGGGAGTACTTGGCGGCGTTGTCCACCAGGTTGCCCAACACCTGCAACACCGCCTCGGGGGCGGCCCTGACCGGCAGGGCAGGGCCGGCCGAGAGCGCGATCGTGCGGCTCGGGTGCGTCACCTTGGCGGCGGCCGCCGCCTGGCCGGCGAGGATGGCGGCGTCCACCGCCGGCTGCTCGCTCCGCTCCCCCGCCGCATGCTCGAAGCGGGCCGCCAGCAGCAGCTGCTCGATCAGCTCCCTGAGGCGGGCGCCCTGCCTGCCGGCCATGGCGACCAGCTCCCGGCGCTGGGTGGCCGCCAGGCTGTCCTCCCGGCTGCTCAAGGTGGCAAGGGCGCCAAGCAGGCCGGCCAGCGGCGTGCGCAGCTCGTGGGAGACGGTCGCCAGCAGGTCGTCCTTGAGCCGGTCGCTCTCCTGCAGCTTCTCGACCAGCGTGTGCTCCACTTCGGCGAGCCTGGCCTGCTCGGCCGCCACCGCGTTCGCCTGCTCGGCGGCCCGCTCGGCGGC
>DASYRU010000146.1:0-1879 GCA_036004165.1 Actinomycetota bacterium | reverse complement strand
CGGCGCCGCCGACGCGCTACGGTCTCCGCCATGGAGATCGCGACGCCGTCCGGACCGGCCCGGGTCGAGCTGGACGACCCGGGCGACCCGGCGTTCCTGCTGGTGATGACGCACGGGGCCAACGGCGGTGTCGACACGCCGGACCTGAAGGCGGTGCGGGCGGTGGCGCTGGAGCTGGGCGGCGCGGTGGCGCGGGTGCTGCAGCCGTTCCGGGTCGCCGGCCGGCGGGCGCCGGGCTCGGCGGCCAGGCAGGACGAGGCGTGGCTGACGGTCGTGGCGGCGCTGCGTGAGCGGTTCGGCGACCTGCCGCTGGTCCAGTGCGGACGCAGCAACGGCGCCAGGGTCGCCTGCCGCACGGCCGTGAAGGCGTCGGCGCGTGGGGTGATCGCGCTGGCGTTCCCGCTGCACCCGCCGGGCAGGCCGGAGCATTCCCGGGCCGAGGAGCTGCGACAGGCGGCCGTGGAGGTGGTGGTCGTCAGCGGCGAGCGTGATCCCTTCGGCGTCCCGGACCCCGCGGACGCGACCCGCGTCCACGTCCTGCCGGGTGAAGGCCACGCCCTGGCCAGGGACCCCTCGCAGATCGGCAGGATCGCGGCCGGGTGGCTCCGCCGCTGGAGCACGTAGCTGCGACGCTCAAGGTTCTCCGGTGATGAGCTGGCCGAGCTGGGTCGCGGTGGCGAAGTCGTTGCTGATCCGGTTCTTGGTGACCGCCCAGGCGATCCCGCTGGCGGTGTCGCCGCAGGCGAAGCTGCCGCCGACGCCGCCGAGGCTGAACACCGTCGGGCTGGTCTGGGCGTCGCCGGCGGGGCCGCCGATGCCGTACCCCAGCCCCCAGGTGGTCGGCATCCCGAACACCTCGTCCACGCCGTTGGAGGAGATGGCGGTCGCCTCGGCCAGCCGCTCGGGGGGGAGCAGCCGGACGCCGTCCACCTCGCCGAGCAGGGCGGCGTACATGCGGGCGATGGCCCGGGCGGAGGTCTTGCCGCCCGCGGGGATGTCGGCCTCCAGGGTGTCGGTCCGGTTGCCGAAGGCGGCGTTGGGGAACAGCTCCGGTGGCGCGGCCTTGAACATCGGCAGGTCGGGCGGCATCGAGGCCAGCATCTGGGCGGCCATCTCGGCGGCCCCTGGTTCGTCCTCCAAGGGGGCCAGCCGGTGGTGCTCGGACGCCGGCATGCCGAACCACAGCTCCTTGTCCACGCTCAGGGGGCCGGCGACCTCCTCCCGCAGGACCTGGGAGATCGGCTTGCCGGTGGCCCGGCGGACGACCTCCCCGACGATGTAGCCGAAGGTGTAGGCGTGGTAGCCGACCTTGGTCCCCGGCTCCCACCACAGCTCGGCGTCGGCGATCGCGGCGCACATCCTGTCCCAGTCGCACAGGTCCTCGACGGTGGTGTCGAGCGGGATGCCGGGCACCCCGGCCGTGTGGTCGAGGACCTGGCGCATGGTCACGGCGCCCTTGCCGTGGGCGGCGAACTCCGGCCACAGCTCCGCGACCGGGGTGTCGTAGCCGAACCGGCCGCGCTCGGCCAGCATGTGGGCCACGGTCGCGGTCGCGCCCTTGACGACCGAGAAGTTGTAGAAGACGGTGCCGGCGTCGACCGGGCGGCCGCTGGCCGGGTCGGTGACCCCGGCCACGGCGTCGACCACCTGCTCGCCGTCGCGGTAGACGGCGACCTGGATCCCTCGCTCGGTTCCCGACTCGACCAGCTGGTCGATGGCCTGCTGAACCCGCTGCTGGGCCTCACGCATGATCGTCTCCTTCGCGAAGGTGGGCGGCCGGGCTCATCCAAGCTGCTTCCGCAGGTAGACCAGGGAGAACTCTCCGTGGGAGCGGCGATCGTATTCGACGTAGCCGATCCTTGCGTACAGCGCCAGGTTC
>DASYRU010000145.1:0-3600 GCA_036004165.1 Actinomycetota bacterium | reverse complement strand
GGGGCCCGGTCGCGGATCAGGGGTAGCCGTAGCCGGCGTCGCCCTGGTCGCCGGAGCCGCTCTCGGTCTGCTCGGCGGCGGCGCCGACCAGCTGGCCGGCCGGGGTGACCGTGAACCAGACGCCGCCGACGCCCTGGCCGTTGGTCTCGCCCGGCTTCTGGTCGCCGGAGAAGTAGTACAGCGGCATGCCCTTGTAGGTCACCTGCTCGGCGCCGTCCTTGCGGGAGGCGGTGGCGAGCAGGGACCCGTCGATGCCGTCGCCGGCCGCCGGGTCGCCGGCGATCGTCAGCGCCGGCCAGGTCGCCGCGCAGTCGTCGTAGCAGGCGCTCTGGCCGCCCTTGTCCTTGGTGAAGGCGTACAGCGTGCGGCCGTCGGCGTCGGCCAGGGTGACGCCGAGGTCGCTCTCGGCGGTGGTCACCGACGCCGCCGCGGCCGGCGCCTGCGAGCCGGCGTCGGGGCTGGACGGCTCCTGCTGGCCGCCGCATGCGGCCAGGGCAAGGGTGAGCGCGCCAAGCAGGGCGAGCGCGCCGGCCAACGACGTGCGCTTCATCGGTACCTCCCGATGGTCGGTCAGGGCTGGAGTCCGCTGGGTCATACGGACCGAGGGGGCGGGCGGGTTCAAGCAGCCGGCTGGGAGACCAGCACCTTGTCGCCGGAGCGTCGCGGGTCGCCGCCGTCGGCCTCGAGGGTCACGCCCATGGTCGGGAACCGGTCCAGGTCGGCGCCGCTGGTCAGGTGGAGGGAGGCGCGGCCGTCGTCGGCGACCGTGAAGGTCCCCGCCGACACCCGGTTGGGCCGCTCCAGGGTGTCGCCGACGCCGACGAACCAGCACTCGTAGGTGGTCCCCGGCGGGTTCGGGGCGAGGCCGCTGACCTCCATGTCGACCTCGAGGCGCCCGTCGACCTGGCGGATCCTGGCGCTGGCGCTCGCCGGCCCGCCCTCGGGAGCCTGCAGCGCCAGCTCGACCACCCGGCCGCGGTCGCCGAAGGGCCCCGACTGGCTCACCAGCATCCCGCCGAACAGGGCGACCACCACGACGGCGGCGACCGCGGCCAGGCGCAGCCAGCGGCCGCGCCGCTCGCCGGTCGCGGCCCGCTCGACCGCGGCGAAGGTCCGCTCCCGCAGCCCGGGCGGCACCTCGACCGGCGGCGCCGCCCGCTCCAGCAGCTCGGCCGCGCCCTGGAGCTCGGCCACCTCGGCGCGGCACGCCTCGCAGCCCTCGAGGTGCCGCTCGAACGCGGCCGCCTCGGCCGGGTCGAGGGCGCCCAGCAGGTAGCCGGCCAGATCGGGGTGGGGGGCGACGTGCTCAGGCATCGACACCACGCTCCTGGAGCGCCAGCTTCAGGGCACGAAGCGCATGGTAGGCCCTGGTCTTCACGGTGCCGAGCGGCAGGCCGAGCAGCTCGGCGATCTCCGTCTGCTTGCGGTCCCTCACGTAGAAGAGCTCCAGCACCTGCCGGTGCGCCGGCGACAGCGACTGCATGGCGTCGCGCACGGCCAGGCCCTCGAGCACCCCCTCGAGGGGGTCGGTGGCGAGGACGACCGATTCGCTCGGCTCCGGATCGAACGGGCGCGAGGAGGGCCGCCGCCACAGGTCGACCGCGATCCGGCGGGCGATCGCGAAGGCGAAGGTGCCAACGGAGCCCCTCGCCGGGTCGAAGCGGCGTGCCTGCTGCCAGAGCCGGACGAAGGTCTCCTACACCAGCTCCTCGGCCAGGCCCTGGTCGCCGAGCAGGCGCAGCCCCAGCCCGTACAGGCGGACCTCGTAGCGGCGGTACAGCTCCTCGAGAGGGGCGCCGCGGTCGCCTGCGGCGACCCTGGCCAGCAGGTCCGCCTCGTCCTCAGCGAGCCGGCCGGCCGCCTCGACCGTTGGGCGTCCCAGCATGTGCGAAGTCAACAGCCTCCGCGCAAACCCGTCCAGGCGACGGGAGACACGGCCGGGCGGCGCCACGCCCGTCCCGGCGGGCTCGTACCAGGTGATGCAAGCGTCCATGTTCGTCGACGCCGTGCCATGGGGTGGGAGCGCCCGCCGCACGGCACGGCGCGCGCCCAGCCGGTGATACGGGCCGCGCTGGGGGAAAGGTTCATGCCCTGCCGACAGGCTTCGACCCCCGGCGAGCGGGGGTCGAGGCGGGACGGTCCGTCGGCCGGCGGGGTTCGCCGACGTTCGCGGTCGGGCCGGTGGAGGATGCGCGGCCGCCGCGAGGTTCGCATGTCTGTGGCCGCCGGCCGACGGATCGTTCGATAACGGCGGGCCATCGGGAGTGCGGCCCGCCGGCTAGTCGTCGGGTGGAGTCTCCATGCCATCCGCCCCCTCCGTCGCGGACCCGCCGCGACCAAGTTCACCGAGGCATCCGACGACCCATGATGTGCCACCCGCGCCGGTTCGTAAACAGTCAGTTGACGATCGTTCCCCGAGTGGACCAGCGGATGTCACGCCGAACCAGCCCAACGGCGACGAGCCGGGCGGGGCGGTCAGGCCGCGGTGGCCACGGCGCGGGCGCAGGCGGCGATCACGCCGGCGAGCACCACCGGGATGCCGAGGGCGAGGGGCAGCCCGACCAGGTCGGCGGTGATGCCGATGAGCGGCGGGCCGGCGAAGGTGGCCAGGTAGCTGATGGCGGCCACCCGGGAGATGGCCACTCCGGCGGGGCCGTCCTGGAGATGGCCGGCGGCGCTGAAGGTGACCGGCACCACGCAGGCGAGCCCGGCCCCCAGCAGCGCGAACCCGGCCACCCCGGCAAGGGGCCGGTCGGCGAGCAGGGCAAGGCCGAAACCCCCGGCCGCCACCAGCCCGCTGGCGCGCACCAGCCGGACCGGCCCGAAGCGGGCCGAGAGCCGGTCGCCGGCGAAGCGGACGGTGGCCATGGCCAGCGAGAACGCGGCGAAGCCTGCGGCCGCCATGCCCGGCCCGGTGCCGAGGACGTCGCGCAGGTAGACCGCGCTCCAGTCGTGGGCGGAGCCCTCGCCGAAGAACGACGAGAAGCCGACCACCCCGAGCATCACCAGCGGACCGGTCCAGTATCGGCGCCGCACCGACGCCACGCCGGGCTGCTGGAGGCCGGACGCGTGCGCGCCGCGCATGCTGGACCGGCCCGCTGGCGCGGGGGTCCAGGAGCTCCTGACCTTGCGCCGCGCCGGCCTCGGCGCGCCCGCCTCGACGGCCCGGTCGAAGGAGGAAGGCAGCAGCCAGCTGGTGCCGGCCAGGACCGTCACGCCGAGGCAGATGCCGGCCACCGCGAAGTGCCTCGCCGGGCTCCAGCCGGCGCTGGCCGCGAGGCCGCCGGTGACCGCCCCGAGCAGCCCCCCGACGCTCCACAGGCCGTGGAAGCTGGCCATCACCGGGCGGCCGTAGGCGCGCTCGACCAGCGAGCCGTGGGCGTTCATCGCCACGTCCATCAGGCCGGCGCAGGCTCCGAACAGGGCGAGGGTCAGTGCCAGCGCCGGCAGGCTGCCGGCGAGGCCGGGTCCGAGCAGGGCGGCGCAGAGGGCCAGGCCGGCCACCCTGACCACCGGCCGGCTGCCGAAGCGGGCCACCAGCGGCCCGGCGGCCAGCAGGGCGGCCCCCGCTCCCACCCCCAGCCCGAGCAGGGCCAGCCC
>DASYRU010000144.1:0-1895 GCA_036004165.1 Actinomycetota bacterium | reverse complement strand
CAGACCACCCGGATGATCGACAACCGGCAGCGGTCCGAGGTCTACCAGGGGCCCGCGCTGCTGCTGCCGGTCCGCGCGCGGCTGACCGACTGGCCGCACGGCCACACCGTCGACCGTAACGGCCTCGAGGTGTAAGGAGGTGCCCGCCGTGTGGATCTGCGCGACCTGCGGCAACCACTACCCGGAGGCGCCGTCGCCGCCCGGCGCCTGCGTCATCTGCGCGGACGAGCGCCAGTGGGTGCCCGCGTCCGGGCAGCGGTGGACCACGATGGAGAAGCTGCGCGCGGCCGGGCACCGCGGCGAGGTCCGCGAGCTGGAGCCGGGCCTGGTGGGGATCGGCGTGGACCCGCCCTTCGCCATCGGCCAGCGGGCGCTGCTGGTGCGAACGGCAGCCGGCAACCTGCTGTGGGACCCGCCCGGCTTCCTCGACCAGCGGCAGATCCAGGCGGTCGGCGACGCCGGAGGGCTGCGCGCGGTCAGCGCGAGCCACCCGCACTTCTACGGCGCGATCAGCCGGTGGAGCGACGCGTTCGACGCCGAGATCCTGCTGCCGGCGGCCGACGCCGCCTGGCTGACCCATCCGGACCCGGCCGTGCGGACCTGGTCAGGGTCGCTGGCGGTGCTGCCCGGCGTGACCCTGGTGCAGTGCGGCGGGCACTTCGCCGGCAGCGCGGTGGTGCACTGGGCGGAGGGAGCCGCCGGCGCGGGCGCGCTGCTCAGCGGCGACACCATCTTCGTGACCCCAGGGGAGGACCGGGTCACCTTCGTGCGCAGCGCGCCGAACCGGCTGCCGCTGCCGGAGCGGGCGGTCCGCGGCGTGGTCGACGCGGTGCGGCCGTACCGGTTCGACCGCATCTACGGCGGCTGGTGGGAGCCGGTGCTGCGGCGGGACGCCAGGCGGGTGGTGGAACGCTCCGCCGAGCGGTACATCCAGTGGCTGCGCGGCGAGGTGCCCACGGAGTGATGCGGAGACCCCCGGCGCCGTGACGGTGTCACGGGCCGGGGGGCGGGTGGGGATCGGCCGGCTCATCGGACGCGCAGCTCACGGAGCAGCAGCCGCCACTGCTCCCTTGCAAGGGCCTCCTCGGCCTCGGCGGCCCGCAGCGCCCGCAGCCGGCGCCGCGCCCGGTGGCTCCTGGCGTCGGCCGCCAGTTCCGCCTGCCGGTCGCGGACGAGCTGATACAGCACGGACATGTGCATCGCGTTCACCTCCTCGTCTGCTAGCAGGCCTCGGCGCGCGTGGCGGGGAACTCGGCCGGCGGCGGGGGCAGCGGATGCTTGCGGGGTCGTCCTCGGGAACGCTTGTAGGGCACGGGCTCGCCGTCGACGAACACCTCTCCGCCCCACACGCCCCAGGGCTCGCGGCGCTGCTTGGCGCCCTCGAGGCAGCGGGTGCGCAGCGGGCAGGGCCGGCAGAGCTGCTTGGCCAGCTCCAGCTCACGGGGTGACTCGGAGAAGTAGAGGTCCGGTCCCGCCTGCACGCACGGCAACGCTCGCCCGGGCGGGAACAGCTCCAGGGTCTGCATGTTCGGGGTCGCTCCTTGTCGTCGTTGACGGGGTGGCGGTGGCTGGTGGCGGACTCGGGCAAGCAAAAGGCCGTGGGGTTCGCCCACGGCCTTCGCGGTGTCGGAGCTTCTGCTCCTGGGAGGTCCCGTCAGGGTGGTACCTCCCGATGACCAGTCGCGAAGGCCTGGCTGTCCTGCTGGCCGCCGCCGAAGCCGGCGCTGCCAACGGACGTGGCCGTCCGGCCGAGGTGCCGCATGGCGCTGCCGATCGTGGCCGCCTCCGGGCACACGTCACCCCGGATCCGCTGCGGGATCGGGCTGACGATGATCCGGTAGGTCACAATGGGGCACCTCCTCGACCGTTCCCCGACACGTCGGGACCCGGCCAGC
>DASYRU010000143.1:0-5710 GCA_036004165.1 Actinomycetota bacterium | reverse complement strand
CAGCGCCTGCTCGTCGACCACCCCGCCGCGGCCGACGTTGACGAAGATGCAGTGCGGTGGCAGGCGCGCGATCGTGGCCCGGTCGATCAGGCCGGCCGTCTCCCCGGTCAGCGGCAGGCTCACCACCATCGTGTCGGCCCGGTCGGCCAGCTCCGCCAGCCGCTCAGGGCCGTGCACCTCGTCGGTGAACGGCGGCGGCGGCCCGCCGCTGCGCCGGAAGCCGACCGTGCGCATCCCCATGGCCTTGGCGAGCCGCGCGACCTCCCGGCCGATGGCGCCGAGGCCGACCAGGAACACGGTCTGGCCGCGCAGCTCCCGGACCGGGCCGCGCATCTCCGGCCAGACGCGGGCGCGCTGGTCGGCCGCCAACCGCGGCAGCTCCTTGGCGACGGCCAGCAGCCCGAGGACGGCGAACTCGGCCAGCGGCACCGCGTGGACCCCGCTGGAGGTGGTGACCGTCACCCGCTCCAGCGCCGCTGGGCCGAGGCCGGCCAGGCGGACCTGCTCGCCGGCGCCGGCGCTGGTGGCATGGACCCAGCGGAGCCGCGGGAGGGTCGCGACCACCTCGGCCAGGCCCTGCGCCGAGTCGCCCGGGATGCCGAACAGCACCTCGGCCCGGTCGAGCATCGCCCGCCAGCGCGCCTCGGCGTCCGCGTCGCGCTGGAACGCCGCCTCGCCGCGGTGGTCGCCGGGGTAGCGGGCCGGCGGCAGCAGCGCCGGGTCGAAGAGCAGCTCCACCCGCGGGTCGGCGGCGCCGATCCGCCCGGCCAGCTCGGCCTCGAGCGGCGTGGCGACCATCACCGGCACCCGCGTCACGGCGCCGCGTGCTCGCCGCTCGGTGGCGGGATGGTCGCGCGGGCCAGGCTGCCCCCGCCAGGGCTTGGGGTGAGGCTGAACTGGCCGCCGAGCTCCTCCTCGACCAGCGCCCGGACCAGGCGGAGGCCGAGCCCGCCACCGAGGCGACTGGACCGCCCGGTCGGCGACCCGTGGCCGCCGTCGCTGACCTTCAGGTCGACCGGCTCCCGCCCGCCACCGTGCAGCTCGACCGTCACCGTGCCCGGGCCGTCGCCGAGGCCGTGTTCGACCGCGTTCTGGATCAGCTCGTTCAGCACCACCGCGAGCGGGGTGGCGACGGCCGCGTCCACCTGCACCGAGGCCGTCCGCAGCCGGATGCGCACGTCCTCGCGGCCGAGCGAGCCCTCCAGCATGCGCACCACCCGGCGGGTCACGTCGGCCATGTCGACCGCGCCCTCGAATTCCTCGGTCAGCGTCTCGTGGACCAGCGCGATCGAGGTGATGCGGCGAACCGAGTCCTCGAGGGCGGCCACCGCCATCGGGTGGTCGCCGAGCCGGCGCGCCTGGAGCCGGAGCAGGGAGGCGACCGTCTGGAGGTTGTTCTTGACGCGGTGGTGGACCTCGCGGATGGTCGCCTCGCGCCGGGAGATCATCCGGTCGCGCCGGCGCAGCTCGGTCACCTCGCGCACCAGCACCAGGGCGCCCCGTCGGCCGGTGCCCCGCAGCAGCGGCACGATGCGGATGTCGGTGACCGCGCCGCCCGCGTCGATCTCGGCCTCGACCGGGCGGCGGCCTGCCATCGCCTCGGCGACCAGGATCGCCGCCCGGTGCGGCAGCGGCTGGCCAAGCGGCAGGGAGTTGGTGCCCATCCGCCGGAACGCGGAGGTGGCGTTGGGGCTGGCGAACTCGACCCGGCCACTGGCGTCGAGCACGACCAGGCCGTCGCCGACCCTCGGCGAGGCGGTCGGGTCGTAGGCGTCCTTGAACGGGAAGGTCCCGCCGGCGACCATCTCCAGCAGGGCATCGGCCGCGCCGAGGTAGGCGGCCTCCAGCCGGCCGGTCGGTCGGGCGGGCGCCTCGGCCGACTCGACGCTCAGGACCGCGACCACCTCGCCCCGGTGGCGGACGGGGACCGTCTCGACCCGGACCGGCTCGGCGTCGATGAAGATCGGCTCGGGCGAACGGAGCCGGCGACCCTCCCGCCAGGCCCGCTCCACGTACGGGTGCCAACCAGGCTCCACCACCTCGCCGACCAGGTCGGCCGGGTAGAGGGTTCGGGCGGTGTAGGGGCGCAGCTGGCCGACGATGCGGAAGTCCTCGGTCGCGTCCACGGCCAGGAACAGCAGCAGGTCGGCGAAGGCCAGGTCGGCGATCAGCTGCCAGCCCGCCATCAGGCGGTGGAGGTGCTCGACCGCCTCGGTGTCCAACCGGTGCGCCGCCGGCCTGGCCACGTTCGTCATGGCCCAAGCGTAGCCGGCCTCGCCGCCGGCCGGCTCGCGACAGTCCCGGTCAGGCGCCCCGACCGGACGGTCGGGAGAAATTCGTGCAGTATCTGCGAGCGCCTCGTTTGACGCTATGTACGCGAAATTCTCAAGGCGTGCTCGGCGCACCGCACGGGTCGTTCACCTGCTCTTCTGAGCAGAACTCAGCAGAACTGACGGCGTCGGGCGCGGGCGCCACGGCTGATAATGGTGACCGAATCGACTCGTGACGGCGTACGTGTCGAGATTGCGGGGGGCGTGACGCTCGGCGTCGTTGTCATTTCCCCGCTGCCCAACGGTTCACGAGGGGAGGCGCGATGCTCCGTCGACGATTGGCCGTCCTGGCCGTGGCCACGCTGGCCGCGCTGGGCATGCTCACCCTGCCAAGCTCCGCAGCCCAGTCCGAGGCGCTCATCCGGCTGGCCCACTTCGTGCCGGAGCTGCCCAAGGGCGACATCTATGTCGTCTACCTCAACGGGCGCCTGCAGTTCAAGGGCGTGCCGTTCAAGACCGTCTCCGACTACCTCAAGGTCAAGCCCGGCCAGTACCGGATCGAGGTCCGCGCTGCCGGTGAGCCCGCCGCGTCGCCGGCCGCCCTCTCGGTGACGGTGAAGCTGCAGAGCGGCCGCGCCTACACGGCGGCCGTGTTCGGCCAGCTCACCTCGCTGAAGGCCGTGCTGCTGAACGACGATCTGTCCCGTCCAGGGTCGGGCGAGAGCAAGGTCCGGCTCATCCAGGCCATCCCCGGCGACCAGGCGGTCGACCTGGCCGCGGGCGGCGACGTCCTCTTCTCGGGCGCCCGCTTCCCGTCGGCAAGCGACTACCAGGAAGTTCCGGCCGGCCGGATCGAGGTCGAGGTGCGCAAGTCCGGCAGCACCGACCTGCTGGTCCCGGCCCGGCAGGTGAACCTGAAGGCGGGCTCGACCTCGTCGCTGATCCTGGTGGGCGGCATCGGCGAGCAGCTGGAGCTGCTCGACGTGCCTGACTCGGCCGCTTCGGCCGTGGCGCCCGCGAGCGGGGTCGCCACCGGCGCCGGCGGGACCGCCCCGTCGGGCATCCCCCCCCTGGTCGTACCGGCCGCCCTTGCGGCGACTCTGCTGGCCAGCGCCGGCTTCATGCTCCGGCGCCGCCGGTCGTCGGGATAAGTGGACCGCGCTCCCCGTCCCAGCTGGGCGCTTGGTTGGGCCGGGGCCGTGGTCGGACTGCTCGCGCTGCTCATGTCCGCCAGCACCACCACCGCACCGCCGGCCTCCCGCAGCGAGGCCGGCGGTGCCGCCGGGCGCACGGTGCCGGCGGCCAGCGCGACCCGGACGAGCCCTTCCGGCTCCACCACCGTCATCGACGTCCCCATCCGGTCCTGGCGACGGTTGCCTCCGTCGCCTCCGGTACGGGTCGAGATCCCCGGCATCGGCGTGTCCTCCCCGCTCGTGCGGCTGGGGCGCAACCGGGACGGGACCATGCAGGTGCCAACCGACTTCCAGGTCGCCGGCTGGTTCGCCGAGGGACCTCAGCCGGGTCAGCTCGGCCCGGCGGTGATCGCGGGGCACGTCGACTCGCGCACCGGCCCCGCCATCTTCTACCGGCTGCGCGAGCTGCGCCCCGGTGACCTCATCCGCGTGACCAGGGCCGACCGGCGGGAGGTCCGGTTCGTGGTCGAGTCGCTGGCGAGCTACCCCAAGCAGGCCCTCCCGACGGAGCTGGTGTACGGGTCGACCACGTCACCCTCCCTGCGCCTGATCACCTGCGCCGGGTCCTTCGACCGGGCCAGGCGGAGCTACCGCGACAACCTGGTCGTCTCGGCCGTCATCGCCGGCGACCCACGGCCGCGTGGCGGCGCCGGCGGGCCGCCCGCGAGACCGGAAGCGGAACGGTGAGCGGGAGCCAGCCCTCGTCGGCGCCACCGTCCCCGGGATCCGGCCCGCCGGTTCCGTCCGAACCCGCCCGCTCCTCCCCGCCGCCCGGCCTCGGTGGCAATGGCTGGTCCGGGCGCTCCGGCCCGGGCGCCGAGCCGACCGGGCCGGCGTTGCGGGTGGTGCTGGTCTCGCGCGACCCGATGCTCGCGAGCGCCCTCGAGAGCCTGATCGAGGCGCCAGGCAGGGTCACGATGCTCGACTGGCGCACCGACGAGCTGGAGGCAGCCCTCCGGCACGCCGACGTCGTCATCCTCGACATGCCTCCGAGCCAGCACCGGCGGACCTTCGTCGCCATCGCCGGCCGCTTCCTTGGTCGCACCGTCGTCCTGCTCCAGGAGAGCGAGCGCGAGGAGGACCTGCCGGCCGGGCCGCCCTGGGTGGTGCTCTACCGGCCACTGCAGATGGGCGACCTGTGGGCCGCGATCACCGGGACCGGGCCGTTCGCGCCGCGACCGCCACCACCGGAGCACGCCACGCCGGGTCCGGGTGACGCCACGGACCTGCCGGCGTCCTACGAGGACACCGGCGCGGAACCAGAGCCCGCCGTCGACCTTCAGGTAGACGCCGGGGTCGAGGCCGACGCCGTCCAGGGGGGCGAGGCCGACGCCGTCCAGGGGGGCGAGGGCGACGGCGTGGACGCCGAGGACGGTGGGGAGCCCCCGCCGTCGGGCGAGTCGGGCCAGCGGCCGATGATCGGCATGAGCGGCCGGGAGCTGGAACCGGTGATCGGGCCCGGCCAGGTCGCCCCTGGGATGGACGCCGCCACCCTGGAGCGGGTGCGGGGCTGGGCCTCCCGGATCAGGAAGGCGCCCACGGCCGAGCCCAGGGCCGAGTCCGGGTCCGAGAGCGAGGCGCCCAGGCGGCGGGAACGCCGGTCCCGCGCGAGGCTCGCCCGCGGGACGGCGCGGGCCCGGCGTGCAAGGGACCGGCGGGCACGGTCCTGGCGCCGCCTCAGCGGCATGGTCGCCGGGCTGGCAGGCGGCGTCGGCAGCGGGGCCGCCGCGACGGCCCGCGCCACCGGCACCGGAACCGCCGGCCTCGTCCGCCGCACCGGCGCCGGGGTCGTCGGGCTGGCGCGAGGCACCGGCCGCGGAGCCGCAGGCGTGTTGCGCTGGATCGGCCTCGGAGCCGTCTGGTCGGCCCGTGGAGTCGAGGGCGGGGTCGTCCGGGTGGCACGTCAGGTCGGCGGTGGCGCCGGTCGGCTGGCGCGTGGGGTAGGCCGCGGGAGCGGTCGGCTGGCGCGTGGGGTACGCCGCGGGGTCGTCGGGTTGGTGCGCGGGACCGGCCGATCGGCGGTCTGGCTGCTAGGTGCACTCGGCCGAGTGGTCGTCTGGATGGTCCGACCGGCCGCGGTGGTGGTCCTGGCCGGAATCGTGGGGCTGCTCGCGACCGGGTGGCGCGGCCAGGGTGGACCGGACGCGTTGGCCGGAGAGGTGGCGCTCGCCCAGGTGGCCGACTCCCCGGCGGGTGGCGCCCTGCTCCTCCCCGACCCGAGGATCGGGCCGCTCGACCTGCTGCACA
>DASYRU010000142.1:0-3664 GCA_036004165.1 Actinomycetota bacterium | reverse complement strand
GTCGAGGCGGTGCACCAGGGAACCTGGAGCGGCTCGCCGGCCGCCTACGTGCCGGCCTGGTTCGGCGAGCTGGCCTCCAGCGCCTTGCGCCTCGACCCGGGGATCAGCCCCCGCTGGTTCGGGCACGTCGGCTTCCACCTGTGGTTCCTCGGCTTCCTGCTGGCCTTCAGCGTCCTCGGAGTGCCGGTCTTCCGGTTCCTCGAGCGGGACGGCGCGCGCCGGGCCATCTCCCGGCTGGTCGGCTGGGCAGACCGGCCAGGAGGGTCGCTGCTGCTGGCCGTCCCGATCACGGTGGTGCACCTGGTCCTGCGGCCCGCCTTCCCCGCCGAGCACGACTGGGCGGACTTCGGCTACCTGCTCGCCTTCTTTGTGACCGGGTACGTGCTGGTCGGCGAGCCGCGGCTGCTCGCCGCCGTCCGCCGCGACGGCATGGTGGCGCTGGCCGTCGGCGTCGCCGGGTTCGCCGGGCTGCTTGCGGGCTTCGCCTCGGGATTGGCGGAACGGTGGGTCACCGACCCCGCCTACAACCTGGAGTCGTCGCTGGTCACCATCCTGTTCAGCGTCTACGCCTGGTCGTGGGTGGTGGTCGCCCTCGGGCTCGGGCTGCGCGCCAGGCGCCTGCAGTCGCCGCCTCCCGGATGGGTCGGCACCTTCGGCATGCCGTTCTACCTGCTGCACCAGCCGGTGATCCTGGTGATCGCCCTGTTCGTGGTCCAGACCGGCGCGAGCCTCCCGGTGAAGCTCGCGGTGGTGCTGGTGACCTCGCTGGCCGCCACGGTCGGCCTGTGCCGCCTGCTGGTCCGCGGCCGCCTGGCCGCCACCCTGCTCGGGGTCAAGTCGCGGCCCGGCGGCCGCGCGGCGTCGCCGCCGCAGGCGGCCGCGGCGTAGCGGTCACTCGCCGACGGCGCCGTCGATGCGTTCCCGCAGCAGGTCGGCGTGCCCGTTGTGGCGGGCGTACTCCTCGATCATGTGGACCAGGATCCAGCGCAGCGACACCGGCTCGCCACGACGCAGGCCGGTCACCTCCAGCGACGGCGCCGCCGCGACCAGCTGCCTCGCGTGCTCGCACTCGGCACGCCACTGCTCGAACGCCTCCGCGGCGTCGGCCTGGTCGACGTTGTCGAAGTCGCCGTCCGGGTCGTCCTCCGACCAGTACAGCGGCGGCGCCTCCCCGCCGCCGAGGACCCGCCGGAACCAGCCGCGCTCGACATCGGCCATGTGCCTGACCAGGCCGAGCAGCGACAACGACGACGGCGGGGCCGACCGGGTGCGCAGCTGCGTGTCGTCCAGCCCGTCGCACTTGATCATCAGCGTCGCCCGGTGGTAGTCGAGAAAGGCGTCGAGCAGCTTCCGCTCGCCGGCCTCGAACGGCGGGTCGGTCCGCTGCAGGGTCAATCCTGCCCCCATTCCCACGGGAAGATGTTCCTGTCGGTGGTGTTGCCGCCCTGCTGGTAGATCACGGTGCCGAACAGCACCACCAGCATGGCCAGGATGGCGAAGACGACGATCACGACCTGGAGGCGCACCGCCTTCCGCAGCTCCCGCCAGTCCGAGCGCCTGCGCGACCCCGCCCGCCGGCCGCTGGCCTTCCACAGTTCCCGCGGCGTCACCGCCCGGTAGACCCGCCCGACACGGCGCTTGAACTCGGCCTCGTCCAGCTCGCCTGCTGCGAACGCCTCCCTCAGCAGCCGCTCGGCGGCGTGCTTGTCCTCGAGGGAGATCAGCGCTGGCCGCCCGTCGTCGGTGTCGTCGCCGGAAGCGCTCCGCTGCTTCGTCATCACGCACCTCCCGGCTGCGTGCACGTGTACCGTCAACTATGACCCGCGGCCGTGCACCTGCCAAACGCTTTGCGCCTCAGCGGGTGAGGAGTCCCGCGTCGACCGCGAAGGCGCTGCCGGTGACGTACCTGGCCCCGTCGGAGGCGAGGAACAGGACCGCCTGCGCGACGTCCTCCGGCTCGATCCATGGCACGGGAAGCAGGTTGCCGGCGGACCGCTCGGCGATCTCGCTCGGCGTGGTTCCCTCCAGGGCCGCCAGCCCCCCGTTCATCGGCGTGTCAACCCCGGTCGGGCAGACCGCGACCACGCGCACGCCGTGGGGAGCAAGCTCGATGGCCCACGACTTGGTGAGGCCCATGACGCCCCATTTCGACGCGGCGTAGTGGCTGAGCCGACCCATCCCGCGCTGGCCGGCGACCGAGCAGTTGTTGACGATCACGCCCGACCGCTGCCGGACCATGTGGGGGATCACCTTGCTGGCGACGATCCACGACCCCTTGAGGTTGATGTCGATCATCGTGTCCCACGCCGGCTCGGTGAGCTCGTGGGCGAGCCCGTAGGCGCAGATCCCGGCGTTGTTGAAGAGCACGTCGACGGCGCCGAATCGCGCGGCGGTCTGGTCGACCGCGTTCGCCACGGCGGTGGCGTCGCGCACGTCGCCCTCGAACGTCAGGCAGGCGGCGCCAAGCGCCTCGCATTCCGCGCGCAGGCTCGCCAGCTCTTCGGCGGACCCCATCGCGTAGCCGGGATAGGCGAGCGGCCGCGCGAGGTCGAACGCGGCTACGCTGGCGCCCTCCCTGGCGAAGGCGACCGCCGCGGCGCGGCCCTGCCCATGCGCGGCGCCGGTGATGAACGCCGCCCTGCCGTCGAAGCGCTTCATCGCGGCAGGTGCTGCCGCGCCGTGGCGCCATCCGAGTCCGGGCCGACGTACGGCTCCAGGTAGGCGTCCAGGTCCACCCGCAGGGCGTTGTTGAACACGTTGGTGGCGATCATCAGCGCGCCGAAGGCGGTCAGGTCCACGATCTGCGTTGGCGTCAGGAACGCCTCCAGCCGGCCGTAGAGCGAGTCGGACACCGCGTTGGGGTCGCGCACCAGCTGGACGCCGTACTCGACGACCGCCTGCTCGCGCTCGTCCAGCACCAGCGCCTCCGGGTCCTCCCCCGACTCGATGAGGATGCGGCGGAAGAACGTCGAGCAGATCAGGCAGTCGGTCTTGGCGGAGATCGCGTGCGCGAACAGGGTGGTCGCCCGCGCTCCCAGAAACGGCACCACGCGGTCCTGCAGTGGATAGAAGGTCATCAGCGCGTGGAGCGCGGTCGCAGAGTGGCCAAGGGTGCGCTTCATGTTGGTGACGCGCCCGTGCGCCTGCAGCTGCCGCTCCAGCTCGGCGCGGGCCTCCGGCTCGGCGTCTCCGATCCCCACCGGCGCGATGCGGCTCATCCCAGTTCCTTTCGTGGTACGCCGCCAGGGATTCGAACCCTGAACCCGCTGATTAAGAGTCAGCTGCTCTGCCAGATTGAGCTAGCGGCGCCAGTGATACTGCCTTTGAGCTGCTGTTTCACGGCTTCTATCCAACCGCCGCAGTGTAGCAGCATCGATGCTGCAGGACCCAGCACCGGAACAAGGGCGTCGACGGCCATGTTGGCGGGAGCCGGGCAAGTCCTACAGTTCCTCGCCTCCGGTAGGGTGACACCCCACCGTCCGACGTCGAGCTGAGGAGCCAGCGCATGGCCGCCATCCCGGATCCGGCCCGCCCGCTGCTGGAGAGCAACGCGCTCGCCCACCTGGTGACCATCAACCCGGACGGCAGCCCGCAGCTGAGCTGCGTCTGGGTCGGCGTTGACGGCGACGAGCTGGTGGTCGCCTCGCTGACCCAGCGGCAGAAG
>DASYRU010000141.1:0-4420 GCA_036004165.1 Actinomycetota bacterium | reverse complement strand
GTCCCAGCGGCCCCCGTCGGTGTCGGCGATCCGGGCCACGCCGCGACCGTCGAGCGGCGGCCCGGTGATCGCCGGGCTCACCACCCCACCGGGGCTGAAGCGGGTGGCCGCGCCCCCGTGCATCCCGTGGTTGGACTCGATGCGGCCGATCCCGGCCAGGACGCTCCAGGACAGCTGGCAGCCGGGGGTGAAGCCGGACGCCCAGGCCTCCGCCTCCCGGTAGGCGCGCAGGGCGAGCGCGGGAATCGCCCGGTCGCCGCCGGCGGGCGTCGTCCAGGAGGTCGAGGTCACCGTCGCGCCCGCGCCGCCGGCGGCCTGCGCCACCGCCGCCCTGTCCCGCTCCGCCTCGGCCGCGGCCGCGCGACCCCGCAGCCAGGCGTCGTCGAGCAGGCTGGCCCAGTCGACCCCCTGCCCGGCGCCCGCTGCGGCGTCGGCCGGCTGCGGCCCTGGCGAGGGACGCCCGCTGGCCATGGTCCCACCGAGGAGCCCGGCGGCCACCACCGACCACAACAGCAACACGAGCAGCGAGAGCCCGCCGGCCCGCAGGCGGCGGAAGATCCTCGCGAACGGCAGCGGTGGTGGTCGGGTCAAAGGCGGCTCCGATGGCGTGCGCGGGCATCCATGTTGGCACAGCTTGCCCGGGATTGCGCCACCGCAATCCTCCGGAGCCGGCGTGTATGACGGACAGATGCGTCGTGCTCGCCCTTGTCGCGACGTTGTAGAGTTTGGCGGTTCGTATCGGGGGAGGAAGCGATGCTGATCGGCCCGCCGGCAAGCGGTCTAGTAAATTTTGACCAGCCGGCGGGAACGTCGGGCTCTGCTCGTGTATCGTATGGACTCGCCTTGCACCCTTTGGCGCGCGTCCATGAACTGCCCAGCTCGAGCTCACCTCCTTGGGGCCACCGTGACGGTTGACAGCGGCGGGATCCGAGCCGCCCCGGCGGTTGCCGAAGGTCGGATGGCCGGCGGGTCGGACCCGTGAGCGACGAGCGCAGCTTCCGGATCGGCGTGGCCGCCTCGGCGGCGTTCGCACTGCTGATGGCGACGTTCCTGCTCCTGGAGCCGGGTGGGGAGCGGCTCACCCAGGCGGTCAGCGACGTCGCCCAGGCGGTGGTCCCGCTGCTGGCCGCGGCGGCCTGCTTCCACGCCGCACGCCGCGTCCCCTACGGGTTCGGGCGCGCCTGGACCAGCTCCCTGCACCGGGCGTGGCGGCTGCTGGGCGCGGCCGCCCTCTCCTGGGGCCTCGGCCAGGTCGTCTGGACCTACTACGAGGTGGTCGCCGGCAGCGAGATCCCCCTGCCGTCGCTGGCCGACGCCGGCTATCTCGGCGCCGTGCCGCTGCTGGTGGCGGGCGTGCTCGCGTTCCCGATCGCGCCGATCCGCGCTGCCGCCCGGCTGCGAACCCTGCTCGACGGGCTGCTGATCGCGGCCTCCCTGCTCTTCCTGAGCTGGGCGACCTTCCTGGGCGACGCCTACGCCGCCGCCACCAGCTCGCCGCTGGAGCGGACGCTCCTGCTGGCCTACCCGCTGGGCGACATCGTCGCCGGCACGATCGCGCTGGTGCTGCTCACCCGCTCCCGCGGGCGGGGTGTCATCCACCTCAGCATCATCGCGCTGGCCGTGCTCGCCCTGGCCGTCTCCGACTCCAGCTTCGCCTACTTCACCCAGACCGATGACTACCTGACCGGCAGCCTGGTCGACATCGGCTGGCTGGTCGGCTGGCTGCTGATCCTGGTGGCCGCGCTCAAGCCGACCGTCGCCGAGCTGCGCCGCGGCGACGAGCACGAGGAGCCCTCCATCGGCCGGCTGGCCCTGCCGTATGCGCCTCTGGTGCTGGCCGCCGCCACCGGCCTGGTGGTGCAGATCGTGGAGGGCAGCTTCGAGCCGTTCCTGGTCTATACCGGCACCGCGCTCGGCCTGCTGGTGATCAGCCGCCAGGTCGTCGCCCTGGTCGAGAACAGCCAGCTCAACACGCGCCTGCAGACCACGGTGCGGCAGCTCTCAGAGCGCGAGCAGGAGCTCAAGGACGCGCTGCGTCGGGAGCTGGCCGTCGCCGACCGCCTGCGCGCGGCCGACGCCATGAAGGACACCTTCCTGCGCGCCGTCTCCCACGACCTCCGCACCCCGCTGACCGCCATGCTCGGCGTGGCCGTCACCCTCGAGCGGACCAGGCTCAACCTGCCCCACGAACAGGCCCTCGACCTGGTCAGGATGCTGGTCGAGAAGACCCAGAAGCTCGAACGGCTGCTCAAGGACCTGCTGGACCTCAACCGGCTCGAGGAGGGCGTGCTGGAGCCCAACCGCTCCATGACCGACGTGCGCGAGCTGGTGCACCGCGTCGTCACCGAGGTCGACCAGCTCGCCGGCTGGCCCATCGACATCGAGGCCGAGCCGTTGCTGGCCTTCATCGACGGCCCGAAGGTCGAGCGCATCGTCGAGAACCTGCTGCTCAACACGACCAGACACACCCCGCCGGGCACCCGGGTGTGGGTCAAGGCGCTGGCAAGGGGCCACGACCTCGAGCTGATCGTCGAGGACGCCGGCCCCGGCGTGCCGGCGGAGCTGGCCGGCACCATCTTCGAGGCGTTCCGGCGTGGCGACGGCAGCGCACCCGCCCCGGCCCACGCCCGCGGCGTCGGCATCGGCCTCTCCCTGGTCGCCCGCTTCGCCCAGCTCCACGGCGGCCGCTGCTGGGTCGACGAGCGCTGGGGCGGCGGTGCCGCCTTCCACGTGCTGCTGCCCGACACGATCAGCTACGAGCGCCGCTTCGCCCACGTCCTCGACCCGCTGTAGGCGGAGGGTGGCGTGATCGCGCGGATCTGGAAGGGTGCGGTGCGCCGCGAGGACGGCGACGCCTACGCGGCGTACATGCGGGACACCGGGATCGCCGGCTACCGCCGCATCCCAGGCAACCGGGCGGCGTTCATGCTGCGCCGCGACCTCGGCGACCGCTGCGAGTTCGTGATGGTCACGCTGTGGGAGTCGATGGACGCGGTGGTCGCGTTCGCCGGGCCGCGACCGGAGCAGGCGGTCTTCTACCCCGAGGACGACCGCTACCTGGTCGAGCGCGGGCTCCTCGTCGACCACTACGAGGTCGCGGAGGCCGCCGGCCTCCTCGCCTGAACGGCCGTCTGCTATCGTGGCCGGTGGCGGCCGTGCCGCCCCGGTCGACGACCATCCCGGGGCCGCCGCGCCTCGGGTCTTCCAGGGCCCAGGCCATGTAGGACCCTGCCGGCATCCCGAGCAGGCCCCTGCGGACGCAAAGAGGCTCCACGATGGCGCAGACCACCAACCCTGGTCCGTTCTTCCACCGCGTGCCACGGGCGCACCCGGCCGCCCAGCCGTTCACCTACCCGCTGCAACGGGAGTGGGCCGAGCCGGACTGGCGGCGGCTTCCCGGGTTCCGGGAGGTCACCCGCACCGAGTGGGAGACGGCCCAGTGGCAGCGGGCCCACACGGTCAAGAACCTCCGCCAGCTGGTGGCCGTCTACGGCGAGCTGTTCCCCGGCGACCTGCTCGCCTCGATCGAGCGGGACCAGGCCGAGCGGGCGACGATGTCGATGCTGCTGCCGCCGCAGATGCTCAACACCATGGACGAGCGGGACCTGTGGGGCGACCCGGTACGCCGCTACATGCTGCCGGCCTTCGACGACCGCGACCGGGAGTGGCCGAGCCACCCGCTGTCCAGCCGCGACAGCCTCCACGAGGCCGACATGTGGGCGGTGGAGGGGCTGACCCACCGCTACCCCACCAAGGTCCTCGCCGAGCTGCTGCCGACCTGCCCGCAGTACTGCGGCCACTGCACCCGCATGGACCTGGTCGGCAACTCCACCCCCCAGGTGACCAAGTACAAGTTCGAGACCAAGCAGCCGGAGCGGCACCAGCAGATCCTCGACTACCTGCGGCGCACCCCCAGCGTGCGCGACGTGGTGGTGTCGGGCGGCGACGTCGCCAACCTGCCGATCCGGGTGCTGGAGCAGTTCGTCTCCGCGCTGCTGGACGTCGAGCACGTCCGCGACATCCGGCTGGCGTCCAAGGGCCTGATGGGCCTGCCGCAGCACTTCCTGCAGGACGAGGTGCTCGCCGGCCTGGAGCGGCTGGCCGCCAAGGCCACCGACCGCGGCGTCGACCTGGCGCTGCACACCCACGTCAACCACGCCAACCAGCTCACCCCGCTGGTCGCCGAGGCCAGCCGCAGGCTGCTGGAGATGGGCTTCCGCGACGTGCGCAACCAGGGCGTGCTGCTGCGGGGGGTCAACACCACCCCGAAGGACCTGCTCGACCTCTGCTTCACGCTGCTGGACCGGGCCAAGGTGATGCCCTACTACTTCTACATGTGCGACATGATCCCCAACTCGGAACACTGGCGGATCTCGGTCGCCGAGGCGCAGGAGCTGCAGCACGCGATCATGGGCTACCT
>DASYRU010000140.1:0-1746 GCA_036004165.1 Actinomycetota bacterium | reverse complement strand
CGCGCCTTGTCGAGGACCTCCTCGTCGCCGCCCCGCTCGCCACCGCTGAGCAGCACCGGCGTGCGGGCGGCCGAGCGGACCACCGCGTTGACCGCGTCCTGCTCGCCGACCTCGGCGGCGTAGGCCTTGGGCGCGCCCTCGGTCGCCGTCGGGTCGGGGAAGTTCAGCTTGACCACGTCGGCGCCCAGCTCGCTGGCGGTCCGGGAGGCGTAGTCGACCTGGTAGAAGGAGTTCTTGCCGCCCTTGGCGTCGACCGCCTTGCCGGGCGGGTAGGACCACACGATCAGGGGTAGGCCGAGGCGGTGGGCATCCCTGCGCACCTGGGCGAACGCCTCGAAGTCGGCCTCCTGCTGCTCGCTGCCGACGTAGAGGGTGTAGCCGACCGCGTCGGCGCCGAGCCGCACGGCGTCCTCGACGTTGGCGTTCAGGGGGGAACGGGGCGCCGACGCGGAGGGGATCTCGGTGCGGCCGTTCAGCTTGAGGATCAGCGGCACCTCCCCGGCGTAGTCCCAGAAGAACTTCTCGGCGTTGCCGACCTGGATCGCCAGCCCGTTGAACCCGCCCTCGACGGCCAGCTTGACGATGTAGGCGGGGTCGCCGGCGGCCGGGTTGTCGAAGAAGTCGCGCGGGCCGTGCTCCAGCCCCTGGTCGTAGGGGAGGAACATGGCGCTGCCGTTCTTCAGGCCGTGCTGGTAGAGGATGCGGTGCAGGCGCGCCTTCTTGCCGGTGCCGAGGCCCAGCTCGCCGAGCGCGGGACGGGGAGCTCTGCCGTTGCCCATGGATGCCTCCTGGTCTCGCCGGTTCCGGTGGAGCCTACTCGCCGACCAGGTAGGCGAGCACGGAGCGGAGCTCGGCGGGCGTGACCTCGCCGGGGAAGCGCCTGGCGAGGAGGCCCCGCCGGTCGACCACCACCGTCACCGGCTGGTACGGCACCCCCCAGGCACCCCAGGTGCGGCCGCTGGCGTCGTTGGCGAGCGGGTAGGGCACGTCGAACTCGCGCTGGTAGGCGCGGCCCGCCGCGGCCGTGTCCCGGAAGGAGACGCCCACGAAGGCGACCTTCCCCTCGAACTCCCGGGCGACCTGCCCGAGGCCGGGCTGCTCGGCCCGGCACTGCAGTCACCAGGATTCGAAGAAGTTGACGACGACCGGTTTGCCGCGGAAGCCGCCGAGGGTGACGGTGCGGCCGTCGAAGGCGGTGACGCGCAGGTCGGGCGCGGCCTTGCGGCGGCCGGCGGCGACCACGCCCTCCGGTGCCGGCCGCGTCGCGGCCGGCCTGGCCCTGGTGGTCGGCGGCGCGGTGCCCGGCTCCGGTGCGCTGCTGGCCGGGGCGGCGGGCTCGGCGACGGCTCCCTGGTCGGCGGGGTCGTTGGAGGCGCAGGCGGCCAGCAGGACCGCCAGCACGACAAGCAGGGCGAACCGCCAGCGCATGGGTCGATCCAACCACAACGCCGCCGGAAAGGTCGTTTCGAGCCGCCTACCTTCTGCACCGTCGAGGTGGTCCGGCCCGCGTAGGCGCCGGCCGCTCCCGCCGATTGACACCGGCGCAATACTTAGGTGCACCTGAGCGAGGAGGGAGCGGCATGGATGACCGCCGGCACCGCCTTTCGGCGGAGTTCGACCGGCTGCGGGCGCCGTCCAGCGCCTATGCGCCCAGGCAGGTCATCACCTACCTGTGCACCAGGGAGCACCTGGTGCCGGTGCCGTTCGCGGCCGACGCCGAGGTGCCGGAGGTGTGGGACTGCCGCT
>DASYRU010000139.1:0-2675 GCA_036004165.1 Actinomycetota bacterium | reverse complement strand
CGGCCGAGCCGTTCGGGCTGCTGTTCGTCTGCACCGGCAACATCTGCCGCTCCGCCACCGCCGAGGCGATCGCCCGCCGCGAGCTGGCCCGCTACCCCGGGGTCGCGTTGCGGGTCAGCTCGGCGGGCAGCCACGCGCTGGAGGGCAACCCGGCGGCCAGCCGGTCCGTGGTGGCCGCGGCCGCCAGGGGCGCCAACCTGGAGCGGCACCACGCCCGCGAGCTGACCAGGCGCCGGGTGCGGGCCGCCAACCTGGTCCTCTGCATGGCCGCAGAGCACCGGCCGTTCGTGCTCGCCTACGACCGCTCCGCCGCCGCGCGCACCTTCCTGTTCGCCGCCTTCGCCCGCGCCGCCGTCCAGTGGGAATGGCTGGCCAGCTCGCCCGCCGAGCTGGTCGAGCTGGCCGCCAAGCACGCCAGGGAGCTGCCAGGCGACGACGTCGAGGACCCGCTCGGCCACCCGGCCGAGCGCTACGAGGCCTGCGCCGAGCGGCTGGACTCCCTGGTCACCCCGGTGATCGCCGCGCTGGCCAAGACCCTGCCGATCGGCCCG
Organism: Actinomycetota bacterium; assembly: GCA_036004165.1. Taxonomy (GTDB): domain Bacteria; phylum Actinomycetota; class CALGFH01; order CALGFH01; family CALGFH01; genus CALGFH01. Next base: position 2,124 of record DASYRU010000139.1, on the reverse strand, counting down.
GTCGACCGCTCCCCCTCGTGGTAGGTTGCCAACGTGGGCGACCTGCGGTCCTACCTCCTCGTCGCCGTCATGGCGGCCGTGCTCACCTATCTCCTGACCCCGGTGGTGCGCGCGGTGGTGCTCAGGTTCGGGGCGGTCGACCGGCCGGGAGGCCGCAAGATGCACGCCGCCGCCACCCCCACCCTCGGCGGCCTGGCCCTGTTCTTCGGCTTCATCGGCGGGCTGGCGCTCTCCTCCCTGCTGTTCCCGCGCCTGTTCATCTCCTCGGAGGCGTTCGGCATCGCCGTCGGCGCGGCGCTGATGGTCAGCATCGGCATCGTCGACGACCTGAAGGGCCTGACCGCGCCGGCCAAGCTGGCCGGGCAGATCCTGGCGGCCAGCACCATGACGCTCGCCGGCGTGCAGGTGCTGTTCTTCTGGCTGCCGTCGATCGGCCCGATCCACGAGGGCGTCATCAGCCTGGCGCCGGAGCTCGGCGTGCCCCTCACCGTGCTGCTGGTGATCATCACGGTCAACGCGGTCAACCTGGTCGACGGCCTCGACGGGCTGGCCGCCGGGCTGGTCGCCATCGGCGCCCTGGCCTACTTCATCTACAGCTACCGGACCGGCGCCTCCGGGCTGATCGCCGAGGACTCGCCGGCGCCGCTGCTGTCGGCCCTGCTGTTCGGCGTCTGCGTCGGCTTCCTGCCCCACAACTTCAACCCCGCCCGCATCTTCATGGGCGACACCGGGTCGATGCTGCTGGGCACCTTGCTGTCGGGGGCGACCATCACCGGCATCGGCCGCACCACCCAGCCGCAGGCCGGCGACCAGTTCGCCCTGCTGATCCCCGTCGCCATCCCGATCCTGGTGCTGGCCCTGCCGTTCCTCGACACGCTGCTGGCGGTCGGGCGGCGGGTACGGTCGGGCAGGGGGATCATGACCGCCGACAAGCAGCACCTGCACCACCGGCTGCTTGAGATCGGCCACTCCCACCGCAGGGCGGTGCTGATCCTCTACGCCTGGAGCGCGCTGCTGGCCGGCTCGGTGGTGGCGCTGTCCTTCACCGGCCCGCGCCGGGTGCTGCCGTTCTTCGCGGTGGTGGTCGCCTGCGGGGTGTTCGGGCTGCTCTCGCCCCGCTGGCGGCGGCCCGTCGGGGGGCCGCCCGCTAGGCCTTGATGACCACCGTGCCGTCCAGGTCCTTGACCACCGCGTCGACCTTCCTGGCGGCCCCGCCGAGGGAGACGGTGCAGCGGATGGTCGCGCCGACCTCGACCACCCTGACCTTGGCGGTCCCGCAGCGGACCGTGGCCGACCTCGCGGCCGGCCGCAGCCTGCCGCGGATCAGGCCGACGACGCGGGTGACGTCGATGATGGGCTTGGCCGGCTGGAGCGCGAACCTGCCCGTTCCCCCGGCGGCGTCCACCTGGCGCAGGGTGACCTCGTAGGGTGCGATGGTGCCCTCGATCTCGACCGTGCAGGTGAAGGTCTCGCCGTTGGCGAGCCGCACCCACCCGCAGCAGCGGGCTCTTCCGCCTCTGCGTGCTGACCAGCAGCTTCTCGACCTCGGTCGTGCCGACGAGCTGGTCGTCGGGCGCCGCGGCCGGCTGCTGGCGGCCGGCACCGCCGCAGGCGGCCAGCAGGCACGCCAGGACCATGGCGGTGACCGGACGCTTCACGCAAGCGTTGTCGGCAGCGGTCAGGTGGGACTGAAGGCGGCCGCCTTGGCGAGAGAGCGGCGGCGGCTGGTAGGTTAACCGTCCACTTCCACGACGGGACGGTGCCGCGCCGGCGGCGGGTCCGCCCTGCCGTGGCTGCATCGTCCGAGCGGGCCGGATGGGGAGTGCGATGACCGACGAGGTACGCATGGCGCGTGCGGCCACGCTCGCCAGCCTGGCGGCCGCCCCGGTCGTGCTGGTCCTCGCCTTCGCCGCCGCCGGCGGCAAGGGCGTCCTCGGCGCCGCCTTCGGGCTGGCGCTCGCGGTGGCGTTCTTCTCCGCCACCCTGCTGGCGGTCGGCGCCGCCGGCCGGGTCTCGGTCGACCTGCTGCTGCCGGCGGCGCTGCTCACCTTCACGGTCAAGATCGCCGCCATCGGCATGCTGCTGTTCCTGCTGCGGAACACCACCGCCTTCCACCGCGGGGCG
>DASYRU010000138.1:0-2542 GCA_036004165.1 Actinomycetota bacterium | reverse complement strand
TCCGAGAAGCTGTCGAGCAGGCCGCCGGAGACGCGTTTGCGGGTCATCTGCACCAGGCCGAGGGAGGAGACCTCCATCACCTGGCTCTTGGTCTTGTCCCTTGCAAGGGCGGCCCGCAGGCGGTCGACCACCGCCTGCTGGTTGCGCTCGAACAGCATGTCGATGAAGTCGATGATGATGATGCCGCCGATGTCGCGCAGGCGCAGCTGGCGCACGATCTCCTCGGCCGCCTCGAGGTTGTTGGCGACCACCGTCTCCTCGAGGTTGGCCCGGCCGACGAACTTGCCGGTGTTGACGTCCACCACGGTCATGGCCTCGGTGCGGTCGATCACGATCGAGCCACCGGACGGCAGCCAGACCTTGCGTTCCAGCGCCTTGTGGATCTGCTCGACCACCCGGTAGTGCTCGAACAGCGGCAGGCCGTTGTCGTGCCTGCGGAGCTTCGGCAGCAGGTCGGGCGCGACCTCCTGCAGGTACTCCTCGACCCGCTGGTACAGCTCGCCGTCGTCGACCACCAGCTCGGTGAAGTCGGGCGAGAAGATGTCGCGGATGACCCGCACGACCAGCTCCGGCTCGGAGTAGATGACGGCCGGGGCGCTGGACTTCTTGGCCTTGCGCTCGACCGCCTCCCAGCGGGCCTGCAGGCGGGCCAGGTCGGCGCGGAGGTCGTCGGCGCTGGCGCCCTCCGCGGCGGTGCGGACGATCAGCCCGAGGCCCTTTGGCCGCACCTCCCTGAGGATGTCGCGCAGGCGCGAGCGCTCCGCCTCAGGCAGCCGCCTGGAGATGCCGAAGGTGTTGTCCTCCGGCTGCAGCACCAGGTAGCGGCCGGCAAGGGAGACCTGGGCGGTGAGCCGCGCGCCTTTGGCGCCGATCGGGTCCTTGGTGACCTGGACGAGCACGGACTGGCCGGGCTTGAGCACCTTCTCGATGCGCGGGGCCTCGCCGTCGAGGTCCTCCTCGTCGTAGTTGACCTCGCCGGCGTACAGCACCGCGTTGCGGCCACGGCCGATGTCGATGAAGGCGGCCTCCATGCCCGGCAGGACGTTCTGGACCCTTCCCAGGTAGACGTTGCCGACCAGGGAGCGGCCGGACTTGCGGGTCACGTAGTGCTCGACCAGCGTGGGGCCTTCGAGCACGCCGATCTGGGTCCGCTCGGCACCCTCGGTGACCAGCATGCGCTTCTCGGGGCCCTCCTCGCGCATGACGCGCTTCTGCTCCTCGGTGAGGCCGGAGGGACGGCGGCGGCGGCCGCGGTCGGCCTGACGCGCGCCCCGGTCGCGGGTCCGTGTCTCCAGCCTGGTCGAGCGCTCGCTGCCGCGCTGGCCGGCAGGGGCCTCGGTGGCGGTCCCGGTGGCGGCCTCGTCCCTCGGCTCGGCGGCGGACGACCGGCCGCGCCCGCGGCGCCGTGCCCGGCCGGTGCCGCCCTCTGCCGGCGCCGCGCCGGCCTGTGCCTCTCCGGCGCGGGAGGTCTGCGCCTCCGCCGCGGCTCCGTCGCCGGCGACCCTCGGCTCACCGGTGCGGCCAGCGCGTCCGCCGCGCCGCCGGGAGCCCGTCCGGCCGGCCGGAGCGGCCTCGGCGGACCCTGCCGCGGTCGGCTCGCCCGCGGATGCCGGCGCCCTGGCGGCGCGGCCGGTCGTCGCCGGCGTCTCGGCCTCGGCCGGCTCGCCCGCCGCTGCCGGCTCGGTCTCGCGGGTGCGGGCCTTCGCCGCCGCCCGCCGGCGCCGGCGGGCGCGGGTCCGGGGCGACCCGGCGGCGCCGGCCGCGGCGGGTCCCTGGGCAAGCTGGGCGGCGTCGGGCTGGTGCTCTGGGGCCTGCAGGTCCTCTCCGTCCAGGCTGGCGGTGGCCTCCGGCGGCTCGGCGGCCGTCTCGGGCGGCGTCGCAGCGCCGCCCGCCGGGCGGGCCTGGGGGGGTGCGAGCACCCGCGCGCCACGACCGCGCCGTCGCCGCCGGCCACTCGGCCGGCCCCCGCCGGTCGCCTCGTCCGCCATGCCATGCGCCTGCTCCCCTGGCGGCGCCGGCGCCACAGCGGCCGAGGCGGCCGGCTCCATCGCGGCAGGAGCCTCCGCCGCGGGCACCGCCGGTGGCGCCTGGTCCGTCGGGGCGGCGGCCTCCGTCTCCGCCGCCGTCGCCGTCGGCGAAGCCCGGTCCGCGGGGTCAGGTGTGAACGCCTCGGCCAGCGCGCCCGCGGCCTCCGCGGGCGGGGCCGGGTCCGGGCGCGGCGGCGCCGAAGCCTCCACCGGCGGGGCCGGGTCCTGGCGGAGCGGCGCGGCCTCCGCGGGCGGGGCCGGGTCTGGGCGCGGCGGTGGGGCGGGAGGTGGCGGGCCGCCCGGGAAGGAGGCGGCGGTCGGTTCGACGGTGGTGACCTGGATGCTCGGGTTGTCGGGGACCGTGGGCTGAATGGGTAGGATCGGGACCTCACTGATCGGGGTGACGACCGGCGGGGCGCCGCCGGGGAAGGAGGCGGCCCCGCGCGGACGACCGGGTGAGACCGCGCCGGCGGACCCGGGCGGCACCGAGCCGCCGTTCATGTCGGGCGCCGCCG
>DASYRU010000137.1:0-3891 GCA_036004165.1 Actinomycetota bacterium | reverse complement strand
GCCGGGTGGAGCAGGTCGACGTGGGCCCTGGAGGCGACCTCCGGCACCACCCCGCCGTAGCGGGCGTGCAGGGTCTGCTGGTCGGCGAGCACGTTGGAGCGGACCCGCCGGCCGTCCTCGACCAGGGCGACGCCGGTCTCGTCGCAGGAGGTCTCGATGCCGAGGACGAGCACCGCTAACGAGCCTCGCACGACACCATAGCTGTCACCTGATCCCTTCTCCGTACCCTGGTTCATGGTGCCGCACGAGGCTCGTTAATCCACCTCGCGTGGCTCGGGGATGCGGCTGGCCAGGCCGGCCAGACGCTCGGCGTAGGCGGGGCTCTGCAGCCCTTCCGCCCACATGATCAGGGCGTCCTCGCCGGTCTCGGCGTAGTAGTTCTTGCGGATGCCGACCGGGGCGAAGCCGAACTGGTGGTACAGGCCCTGGGCGGCGTGGTTGGCGACCCGCACCTCGAGGGTGCAGGCGGTCGCGCCCTTGCGCCTGGCCTCGGTGACCAGCGCGAACAGCAGGCGGGAGGCGACCTTGCGGCGGTGCACGTCGGGATCGACGGCGATGTTGGTGATGTGCGCCTCGTCGCCGAACACCATCAGCCCGGCATAGCCGACCACCCGGCGCCGGACCTTGGCGACGATGTAGAAGCGGGTGGACTTCTGGACGATCTCGGACAGGAACAGCGTCATCGTCCACGGACGCGGGTAGACGCGGCGCTCGATCTCGAGCACCTGGGGGATGTGCCGGCGGCGCATGCGGTGCAGCTCGACGGCGAGCGGGAAGCGGGCGTCGTCGACCTGGCGCCTGGGCGGGTACAGCGTGGCCATCGGCGTCACCCCCTGACCGATCGGGGGCCTACGCTCGAGGACCCCGAACCCCCAGCCCCGGCGGTGCGCTCGGCGGCCAGGCGCCGCTCGACCGAGGGGTCGACGTCCGGGCGGCGGAGGTACAGGGGCGTGACGTCCAGCGGGCTGCTGAACTCCTCGCGGAGGAAGCGGGGCAGGGCCAGCTCGATCAGCGCGCCCGCCGACGGCATCGCCTCTGCCTGCCCGCCGAACTGGCAGCGGTCGCCGAGCCGTTCGAACACCTCGCGGTAGGCGAAGGCGCCGTCGCCGCAGAGCAGCACGTCCTCACGCCTGCCCTCGATGGCGGCGGCCAGCTGGTCGGGGCGGAGCACGTGGTAGTCGACCAGCCGGTTCACGCCGCCAGGGGCGTGCCGGTACAGGGCGGTAAACACCTCACCCCGGCGGGCGTCGATCACCGGGCAGATGGTCCGGTGCACGTGGCGGTGGCTGAAGGCGAGCAGGTCGAGGCTGGGCACCGCCACCATCGGCAGCTGCCACGCCTGGGCGAGCGCCTTGGCGGTGCTGACCCCGACCCGCAGCCCGGTGAACAGGCCGGGCCCGATGCCGACGGCCACGCCCCCGAGCGAGCCCGGGTCGAGCTCGGCCTGCTCGAGGACCCAGCGAACGGCCGGGGTGAGCAGCTCGGCATGGCGGCGTTCGTGGCGGACGGCCACCGACGCGAGGGTGCCGGCGTCGGAGCCGACGGCGACGCTGGTCACCGGGGTGGCGGTGTCCATCGCAAGGACGAGCAAGCCGAGGACCTTTCGAGGCGATACCGGCGGAGAAGGTATTGTGGCACCTCAACCCGCGATCGCGCCGTCCGATCATGACCTTGATGGCACGCGTGCTGATCGTCCAGGGTCACGCCCGTTCGCGGGCGGACACGGCCGCCACCTTGCGGGCCGAGGGCCACGACGTCGTCGAGGCCGGCTCGGCCGACCACGGCGTGCGGCTGGCGCACGAGCAGGGGCCGGAGGTGATCCTGCTCGACCCGATGCTGCCCGACCGGTCCGGGTACGAGGTGTACGCCAGCCTGCAGCGCGACCCCTCCACCCTGGCCATCCCGGTGCTCTTCCTCCCCGGGTCGTTGCCGGAGGCCGGCGCGGATCCGGCGACCGGCGTCGATGCACCGCCGGACGGTCCGGCGGCCGAGCCCCCGGTCGTCGGGCTCGACATCGTGACCCGGCTCGGGCTCGCCCTGCGCAGCAAGGCGCTGAGCGACGAGCTGCGCCTGGCGGACGTGAGCCTCCGCGCGGCGGTGCTCACCGACTCGCTCACCGGCCTGCCCAACCGGCGGGCGGTGGAGGAGCGGCTGCGGGCGGTGGTCGGGCTGGCGCGACTCGGGCTGGGGCCGCTGTCGCTGGTACTCGCCGACCTGGACGGCTTCGCCGAGGTCAACGAGCGCCTCGGCTACGCCATGGGCGACCGGCTGCTGCAGGAGTTCGCCGGCCTGCTGCACGAGTCCTGCCGCACCGGCGACACCGTCGGGCGTTTCGAGGCCGAGGCGTTCCTGCTGCTCCTGCCGGGGACCCGGCTGGACGCGGCCTGGTACGTGGCCGAGCGGGTGCGGCGGCGCACGGTCGCCCTCGGCACCGCCCTCGGCCCGGACGGGCCGCGCCTGACCGCCAGCTTCGGCGTGGTCGAGCACCGGCCGGACGAGAGCTGGCGGGACCTGCTCGGCCGCGTCGGCACCGCCTTGGCCAAAGCCAAGCGCACCGGGCGCAACCGCTGCGAGGTAGCCTGACCCACCGGTGAGTTTCTGCGGCGAAGGCAGTCTGCAGAGAGGGGCGGCCGTAGGGACATCCCACCGGGGGAAGGGAGCACCATGTTCGAGCACACCAAGGCGTTCAGCGGCTTCTCCGCCGACGACATCGCCAAGGCCAGGCAGTTCTACGGCGAGACGCTCGGCGTTCGGGTGTCCGAGGAGAGCGGGCTGCTGTGGCTGCACCTGGCCGGCGACCGGGACACGCTGATCTACCCCAAGGAGAACCACACGCCGGCGACCTACACCGTCCTCAATTTCGAGGTCGAGGACGCCGACAAGGCGGTCGACGAGCTGACCGCTCGCGGCGTGCGCTTCGAGCGGTACGAGGGCGCCGAACAGGACGGGAAGGGCATCAGCCGCGCCGCCGGCGGGCCCGCCATCGCCTGGTTCAAGGACCCGGCAGGCAACATCCTGTCCGTCATCCAGGAGAGCTGACCAGCGCGTACAGCACCGGCACCAGGCGGCCGAGCACGATCTGCAGGCGCCACAGGTCGAACGCCAGGGTGCGTCGGTACCAGACCGGCCCGAAGGCGGCCTGGTAGCGGTCCCGGTGCCGCGTCATCCTGGCAACCTCCAGCAGGTCCTGGGTGAGGTAGCCGGGGTCGTGCTCGAGCCGGTGCTCGGACCACTCGCTGCCGATGCGCTCGCGCCGCAGCACCGTGAACCCGGCCGCGGCGATCGCCGCCTCCACGGTCGGCTGGTCCATGCTGGCCGCCGAGTTCGCCAGCCCTTCCACCAGCAGGGCGCGGTCGCCCGGCTCCAGCCGGTCGGTGGCGAACACCGCGTACAGGACCATGCCGCCGCCGGGCCGCAGCACGCGCGCGCACTCCCGCAGCGCGCGGGCGCAGTCGCCGAGGCACGACAGGGTGTCGCGGCACCACACCAGGTCGCAGGTGCCGTCGGCCAGCGGCAGCGCCTCGATGTCGCCCTTGATCAGGGAGACCCGCCCGGCCGCGGTGGCGGCGCCCGTACCGCCCTCGGGCAGCTCGTGCAGCACCAGGTCCACACCCACCACCCGGCAGCCGTAGCGCCGCGACAACGCGAGCGCGTGGCTGCCATCCCGGCAGCCGGCGTCCAGGACCAGCTGGCCGGCGCCGAGCCCGAGCCAGCCGGGCGCCTCCAGCAGCATCTCCGGCGAGCGCGGCGCGAGGCTCTGCTGCAGCAGCCGGTCGCCGTCGGCGGGCCAGCCCTCCCCGGTGTACAGGTCGCTGATGGCCCGGCGGGCGGTCGGGTCGGTCATGGTCCCAACGCTGGCAGCATGCCGGCTCCTGGTCGAGGGGATTTCCG
>DASYRU010000136.1:0-2534 GCA_036004165.1 Actinomycetota bacterium | reverse complement strand
CCCGGCGCGGTGCGGACGTCGACCACCCGCGCCACCCCGGCCCCCGTCAGCAGCGCGGCCAGCTCCTCGGCGCTGGCCGTCCCGTGCCCGACGGTGAGCAGCCGCACCGGCCGGCTACCCGACGAGCTTGTCGGCCAGGATCAGCGCGTAGTAGCAGAGCGGCACGGCCATCAGCAGCGAGTCGACCCGGTCGAGCACGCCGCCGTAGCCGAGCAGCAGGGTGCTGCGGGCCTCGCTGCGGAAGGCGGTGCGGATGAAGCCTTCGGTGAGATCGCCCCAGACGCTGCCGACGGCCACCATCACCACCAGCGCGACGACCGCCGCGATCGACCACTCGCTCGGCACCGCGACCCACAGCAGCCCGACCCCGACCGCCGCGCCGATGAAGTTGCCGAGCACCCCACCCCATGACTTGGACGGGTCCACCCGCGGCACCAGCTTGGGACTGCGCACGGCGCTGCCGACGGCATAGGCGGCGATGTCGGACACGGCCACCGACACGGTCACGATCACCAGGAAGTTCAGCCCCCACGGCTCGGACGAGTTGACGAACACGATGTAGGCCATCGGCAGGCCGACGAACACGTAGCCGACCAGGGTGTCGGCGACCTGCCGGTGGGCGTCCTGGACCCGGCCGGTGAGGATCGGCACCAGCGTCAGCAGGATGAAGAAGCCGAACGGCAGGAACACGAAGAAGTCGCGGGCGAGGGCGGCCACCAGCAGGCCGACCTCACCCCAGAGGATCAGCAGGTAGGCGTAGCGGCGCTCGATGCCGGCGACGCGGACGAACTCCGAGGAGCCCTGGACGACCACGAAGGTGGCGAGCAGGAAGGCGACGAACCCGCCGGTGAACACCGCGATCACGAACAGCGGACCGATCAGCAGCCAGGTTCGGGCGCGCAGGAACAGGGTCGAGCGCCGCCACACCCGCACCGAGCGCCGCTGGGCGACCAGGACGGCGATCAGGCCCACCACGATCAGCAGCATCACCCGCAGGAACACGGGCAGGAACAGGTCGTTGGCGAAGGGGTTCCGGGGCACGGCGAGCCTCTACGCCCCTTCCCAGCGCTTGACGACCGTGCGAGCCGCAGCCACCCCGGCCTCGGCCTTGCGGACCAGCTCGTTGTAGTCGTCGCCTGGCGGGATCGGGGGGCCGATGCCGATCACCACCCCGCCTGGCAGCGGCAGGAACGAGCCCTTGGGCATCACGTCCTCGAGCCCGTGCAGGTACATCGGGACCACCGGGACCTGGGCGTCGACCGCGATGTAGGCGAAGCCCTTCTTGAAGCCGGAGGCGCCGGTGCCGCGCGTCCCGGCCGGGAAGATCAGCACCGACCAGCCTCTGCCGGCCAGGTCCTTGAGCAGTTGCAGGGACTCGCGGCTGGAGCCGCCCTGGCGCACGAACGGCACCGTGCCGAGAGCCAGCGACGCCGCCGCCCCCTTGACGGCGGTGCTGTAGAAGTAGTCCGCGGCAGCGGCGACCACCAGGCGTCGACGGATGCGGCCGCCGAGGGCGGCCAGGCAGATGGGCGCGTCGAAGTGGCTCTGGTGGTTGGCCACGAACACCGCCGGTCCCTTGAGGCTGGCGAGGTTGCGCTTGCCGATGACGGTGAAGGGCGAGATGAAACGGAGGAGCGGCACCAGCGCGCCGTACTGGACGGCGCTGCGGACCAGCCGGGCCGGCGGGGTGCGGGCCCAGGAGTAGGTCGGCACGGCGGCGCGGCGGCGGGGCCGACGGGCCTCGGCCGTCCCGCCCTGCTCCGGCTCCGTCACGTCGCCTCCCGCGCCGACTGCTGTTCGCATTCAACCAGACCAGCTCATGAACGGGCAGTTACGCGGTGACGGGTGGTTCCCCGATCGCGGGAGCGACGCCTTCGACCCGGGCGGCCACCTCGAGCAGCTCGCGGTCGCCGCCGATCCGTCCCACCAGGGAGGCGGCCACCGGCAGGCCCGCTCTTGCCGGGACCAGGGCGATCGGCAGCGAGACGACCGGGCTGCCAGAGCAGTTGAACGGCCCTGGGAGGGCGGTGAGGGCGGCCTGCGTGCCGGTCGTGGCGCCGGCGACGGTCACCGCCGCCCGGCCCGTCTCCGGAGCGACGCAGGGCAGGGTCGGTAGCAGCAGCGCGTCGCGCTCGACCAGCAGCGACTCGACCAGCGCGGCGAACCGGCCCCGGTAGCGAAGGCCCGCCAGGTACTCGCCGGCAAGGGCGCTCTGCCCGAGCCGCAGCGCGGCCAGCATCCGTGCTCCGTAGCCGTCCTCACCCGTCTCCGCCAGCAGCCGGGCGTGGGCCGCGGCCGCCTCTGGCAGCACGATCGCCGCGACCGCAGCCCTGGCCGCCCCGAGCGGCAGCTCGACCTCGTCGATCTGGGCCCCGCGCTCCTCCAGCCGGTCGCAGAGCCCGTCGACGGCGGCGGTGACGGCCGGCTCGACCGGACCGAGCTGCTCTCCGACCAGCCGGCCGAGCCTGGGAGGGTCCCCGTTCGGCCGGCTGGCCGACCTTGCGGTCGGCGGCGGGTCGCCGGCCATGACCGAG
>DASYRU010000135.1:0-4115 GCA_036004165.1 Actinomycetota bacterium | reverse complement strand
ACGGCGCACCGCTCCCGCGACCCCGGCGCGCCCGCCACGGTAGGCAAGCAGCAGGTAGCGGTCGGTGGACACGCCCAGCCGGGCGGCCCCTTCGCGGGTGAGCGCGACCTCGGCCGCCCCGACCGCCTCATCGTCGACCACGCCGGCCACCGTCAGCCAACTCTCCCCGTTCGACCGGGGCAGCCCGTCTGGGTTCCCCGGACCCCTCCGGCCCAGACGCAGGCGGCCGCCTGGACCGAGACGGCGCAGGCGGGCCGAGGTCGAGCCGAGCAGGACCTGGTCGGGCCTCAGACGGCGGAATGCGGCCCTCGCGGAGGCCGGCAGGAACGCGGGATAGGTGGCCGGGTCGAAGCCGATCGCCTCCAGCGGGACTCGCATGCCGCCGGGCGGCCGGTCCACTGGCCGCCCGTCGGCGTCGACCGAGCCGGAGAGGCCGAGCAGCCCGCCCCGGACCACGGTGACCGCGCGGACCCCGGGCGCCTGGCGGACCCGGCCGGCGAGCCCGGCGGGCAGGCGGCCAGGGGTCCAGGCGAGCAGCACCCGGTCGGCCGGGGCCGCGGTCGGCCTGGTGGGCAGCGCCGCCGGCGCGCCGGCGGGGTCGACCGTCCCGGCAGCCGTCGTCGCGGCCCGCTGACCGCCCGGTCCGGCCGGCGGTTGCTGCAGGGCCAGGGCGGCCCCGGCACCGACGACCAGGCCGACCACGGCCACGGCGGCCAGGCGCAGGGTGCCGGTCACGCGCGGCCCGCCGGCCGGTCGGCCGCGGCCGCCGCTGCTCATGGGCGCTCCAGGCGATCGGCGACGGCCAGCAGCTCCTCCAGCGACAGGGTGGCACTGCGCAGGCTGACGGTACGGTCGCCCTCGACCCACTCGAGCTCCCCGCGGGCCGCGCTCCAGCGGCCGTCCGACCCGCGCACCCGGACCCCGCGCACGTCGGCATCAAGCGGCGGGGCGAGCCGGTCACCCCTTGCCTGGACGAGCAGGAACCCGCGGGCGCCCGGCCCCGGGTAGGCGAGCGTGATGGTGGTGCCGTCGGCCCGGACGGCCGGCGCGCCGAACCCGACGAGGCCGCGGGGAACCAGCAGGTCGGGGGCGGCGGCCAGCGCCGCCGGCAGGGTCCCGGTGGCCGCCTCGGCCCAGCCGGCGGGCACCGGCCGGCCGGCTGGCGGCAGGCCGGCCACCACCCTCGCCAGGTCGGCCGGGGCCAGGCTGCCGGTGACCACCAGGTCGACGGAGTCGGCGTGGAGGCCGATACGGCTGCCGTCCTCGCTGGCGTAGGCGACGCCGGCCCCGAGGCCGAGCGGGCGGACCAGCGGACCCAGGTCCCCGAACAGCCGCCCGCCAGGCCAGTCACGCGTGGCCCGCACCTTCACCCAGGCCCGCCCGTCGGTCCAGGTGCGCACGGCCACGCCCGGACCGCCGCCGGCGACCTCGCCCGCCCGGTAGGGTCGGAAGCCTGCCGGCAGCCAGGTCGGGTCGGGGAAGCCCACGACTGCGGGGCGCTCCGCCCCCCGCACGCCCCCCAACCGGGTACCCGGGCCGGCCGCGGTGACCGGCAGGTCGCGGAAGCCGGCATCCTCGGCCGGCACCCCGGCCGGAGGCGGCGGGAAGGCTCCCGGCTCCAGCGGACGGTTCAGCACCACCCGGCGCAGGGTCAGCTCGAGGACGACCTGGCCGGGCGGGTCCCGGTAGCCGTGGGCCGCCGCCCAGCGCTGGCGCTCGGCGCCCCCGGCCACCACCACCCGCAGGGCGAGCGGCACCAGGCGCTGCTCGTCCAGCCAGAGCTGCACCCGGTCGGCCGGATGGACGGCACGCAGGTTGCCGGCCGGGGCCAGGCCGGCCAGCAAGGGGGCCACCTGGGCGGCGGTGGTGGCGACCCCGACTGCGATGCGGCCGCCGAACCGGCGCGTCCCCAGGCCGGAAGGCGGCACGGCCGGGGTGAAGCTGCGCACCGGGGTGACCAGGTCGAGGGGGATCGGGGTGGCGTCCGCGAACGGCTCGCGCCGCTCGATCACGCGGACCTGCGGGGCACGCGGCGTGCAGCCGGGCTGGGCCTCGACCGGGCAGCCGCGAGGCCCACGGGTCCACCAGCGGGCCCCGGCCACCACCAGGGTGACGTCGTTGCGGACCCAGGCGGGCGAGGGGTAGGCGGTGTGGTCGGCCAGCTCGAGGTCGAGGGATTCGGGCGCGGCGTAGCGGAGCCGGCCGCTGAAGGTCCGCTCCGGCACGCTGGGATGCCAGCCGCGCTCGACCAGCGTCACCTCGGCCGCCAGGGAGGTGAGGGTCCGCTGGGCGGTGACCACCCGCGCCGGCAGGTCGGCCAACGCCACCTGGGCGGGCCGCCGCCCGCCGAGGCCGATGAAGGTCGCCCCGACCAGCGTCCCGGCAAGGAAGGCGGCCGCCACCGGCAGCAGGCCCTTCGACCGGGAGGGCAGCAAGCGCCCCGTCCGACCGGGGCACCCCTCCGGGGTTCCCCGGACCCCTCCGGCCGGACCCCCCCGGAGCCCGACGCGCCCCACCGGCCGGTGGTGGGCGGGGGCGGGGGGGGCGGCGTGGCGGACGGCGGTCATGACCAGGGGGGCGATGTCGGGGACGGCGCCGACCGGCTCGAAGCGGAGCCGCTGGCGGATGGCTCCGAGCCGCGCCTGGAAGGCGCCGCAGGCCGGGCAGGTCGCCAGGTGGCCGGCGAGCGCACCGGACCGCCCTGCGGGCAGCTCCCCGTCGGCGGCCATCGACAGGTCGAGGCGGGCCTGCTCACAGCTCACCGGCTCGCCCCTCCTCGCTCCGCCAGGCGGCCAGCCGCAGCCTGGCCTGGAAGACGCGGCTCTTGACGGTGCCTTCCGGCACCCGCAGCACCTCCGCGGCCTCCCGGTAGGTCAGGCCGAACAGCTCCACCAGCAGCAGGGCCTCCCGCAGCTTGGGGCTGAGGCTGGCCACGGCCGCCCGCGCCTCGGCCCGGCTGTCGGGGCCAGGCACCGGCCGCGGCGACGGCAGGGCCTCCAGCAGCCGGTCGTGACGGCGGCGGCTGCGCAGCGCGTCGATGCCCGCGTTGCGCGCGACCCGGAACACCCAGGTGGAGAACTTCGAGCGCCACGAGAACGTCGGCAGGCGCTGGTAGAGGCGCAGGAAGGTCTCCTGGGTCACGTCCTCGGCCAGCGCGTCGTCGCCCAGCAGGTGCCGCAGGAACCGCCACACGTGCGCCTGGTAGCAGCGGACCAGCCGCTCGAAGGCGGCGAGGTCTCCCGCCATCGCCGCCCGGACGACGGCCGGCTCCGGTTCCTCCACGCTCGGCCCCTTGGTCACTGCGCTGCGCCCACACCGGGGTCCGGGGGCTCAAAGGGTAGCCCGCCGGTCGGCATCATCGTCCCCACGGTTCCGACGAACGCCGGCGGGCGATGGTTCGCTGCCGGCCGGGCCGGCGCGGGCTCAGCCGGCTCGGCGCAGCTCGTCGAGCACGCCGGCGCGGAGCGCCTCCGGGCTCGCGTTGAGCTTGACCAGGACCAGCATTGCCAGCCCCTCGCCTTCGCGGAGCAGCCCGAGCAGGATGTGCTCGGGGCCGATGTGGTTGTGCTTCAGCCGCAGCGCCTCGCGCAGGCTCAGCTCCAGCACCTTCTTGGCCCTTGGGCTGAACGGGATGTGGCCGCCCGGCAGGGGGCCACGGCGCCGGCCGCGGCGGCCCGGACGCCAGCGCAGCGCGCCAGGGCCGAAGGAGGCCTCCAGCCGGCGGCGGACCTCGTCCAGGTCGATGCCGATGGCGCCGAGCGCCGCGGCGTCGGCCTCGCCGAACGGGCCGGGGCGGACGTACGCCTGCACCTCGCGCTCGACCCCGTCGGCGGTGACGCCGTGGTCTGCCAGCACGCGGGCGGCGATGTTCTCGCCCTGCAGCAGGCCGAGCAGCACGTGCTCGGTGCCGGTGCAGTCGTGGCCGAGGCGGCGCGCCTCGTCCACAGCCTTGACCACCGCCTCCCTGGCCGACCTGGTGAAGCGCTCGAACATTCAGTCCCTCCGGAGCAGCCCCCGCCGGGCCGCGTGCTTCTTGTGGACCGCCTGCCGGCTCACGCCGAGCTCGGCGGCGATCTCCTGCCACGACCAGCCGTTGGCGCGGGCGTTGGCGACTT
>DASYRU010000134.1:0-3465 GCA_036004165.1 Actinomycetota bacterium | reverse complement strand
GTGGGGTCGCCGCTGCCGGCTGGGCCGCGGCGAACGCCTCCACGTCCTCGGTGGTGACGCGCTTGCCCGGCGCGCTCGGCGGCACCATGGCGACGTCCACGCCGAGCTCCCGCGCGCGGCGCCGCGCGGCGGGCGACGCCGCCGGCGCCGCAGCGGCCGGCGCAGCCCCCGGGGAGGTCCGGGGGGGCGCCCCTGCCCCCGGGGGGGTCCGGGGGGGCGCTTGCTGCCCCCTCGGTCGGTCGGGTCCCCCCGGTCGGTCGGCCGCGGCGAGCTCCTCCCTCGGCGGGAAGGCGTCGCCGGTCTCGCCGATCAGCGCGAGCAGGGCGCCGACGGGCAGCTCGGTGCCCGGCTCGGCCACCACGCGGCCCAGCAGCCCGGATGCCGGGGCGGGAACGACCGCGCTGATCTTCTCGGTCGACAGCTCGAACAGGTCGGCGCCCTCCTGGACGGCCTCACCCTCGGCCTTGAGCCACTTGGTGACCACGCCCTGCTTCATCGCCATGCCGAGCTTGGGCATGCGGACCTCGGTGATCACGTCGCCTCGCTACAGGGTCGCGCGGACGGCCTCGACGATGCGGTCGGGGCTCGGCACGTAGAAGTCCTCGAGCACCGGCGAGAACGGCACCGGCGTGTGCGGCGCCGTCACCAGCTGCGGCGGGGCGTCCAGGTGGTCGAAGGCGCGCGAGGCGACCAGCGCGGCGATGTCGGTCGCCATCGAGCAGCGTGGGTTGTCCTCGTCCACCACCACCAGCCGCCTGGTCTTGCGCACCGAGCCCAGGATCGCGTCCTCGTCCAGCGGCGACAGCGTGCGCGGGTCGAGCACCTCCACCTCGGCGCCCTCGGCGGCCAGGCCCTCGGCAGCCTCGAGCGCGAACGGGACCATGCGCCCGATCGCCACCACCGTGGCCCCGTCGCCCTCGCGCTTGACGTCGGCGCGGCCGAGCTCCACCACGTACTCGCCCTCAGGGACCTCGCCGCTGGTGTCGTAGAGGAGCTTGTGCTCGAAGAACAGCACCGGGTCGTCGTCGCGGATCGACGCGGCCAGCAGCCCCTTGGCATCGGCCGGGGTGGAAGGGACCACCGTCTTGAGGCCGGGCATGTGGGTGAAGACCGAGTAGTGGCAGCCGGAGTGCTGCCCGGCCGCCCGGAAGCCGGCGCCGATCATGGTGCGGATCACCATCGGCACCTTGGCCTTGCCGCCGAACATGTAGCGGAGCTTGGCGCCCTGGTTGAAGATCTGGTCCATGCAGACACCGAAGAAGTCGACGAACATCAGCTCTGCCACCGGGCGCAGCCCGGTGGAGGCGGCGCCCACCGCCGCGCCGATGTAGCCGGACTCGGAGATCGGGGTATCGAGCACCCGGTCGCGGCCGAACCGCTGGACCAGGCCCTTGGTGACCCCGAGGACCCCGCCCCAGGCGTCCTCCTGCTCGAAGCCCTCGACGGTGGCGCCGCCGGCGACGTCCTCGCCCATCAGGACCACGTCGGGGTCGCGTTCCATCTCGACGGCGAGCGCCTCGTTGACGGCTTCCCGGAAGGTGAGCGTGCGGGTCGCGACGGCCATGGCGGGCTCCCTTCCTATCGGTAGGAGACGTAGACGTCGGTCAGTGCCTCCTCGGGAGCCGGCAGCGGGCTCCGATCGGCGAACTCGATCGCCTCGTCGACGGCGGCCTCGGCGGCCCGGTCCCGCTGCTCGACCTCCTCGGCGGTGAGCAGGCCGCGGTCGACCGCCTGCCTGGCGAACCAGGTGAGCGGGTCGTGCTCGCGGTAGGCGGCGGACTGCTCGGCGGTCCGGTAGGTGACCTGGTCGCCCTCGAAGTGGCCGAAGTAGCGCCAGGTCTTGGCCTCGATCAGGCTCGGCCCGTCGCCCCGGCGGGCCCGCTCGACCGCCTCGGCGGCCGCCTCGTGGACCGCCACCACGTCGTAGCCGTCCACCAGCACGCCGGGCATGTTGTAGGCGGCCGCCCGGTCGGCGATGCTGGACGCCGCGCAGTGGTAGCCGACCGGCGTGGACTCGGCGAACTGGTTGTTCTCGGCCACGAACACCACCGGCAGCTTCCAGATGGCGGCCAGGTTCATGCCCTCGTGGGTGGTGCCCTGCTCGGCGGCGCCGTCGCCGAAGAAGCAGACGACCACCCCGCCGGTGCCCTTCCGCTTGATGGTCAGCCCGGCCCCGCACGCCAGCGGCGGCCCGCCGCCGACGATGCCGTTGGCGCCGAGCATGCCTCTCGACACGTCGGCGATGTGCATCGAGCCGCCCTTGCCCTTGCAGGAGCCGCCGACCTTGCCGAACAGCTCGGCCATCATCTCCCCGAGGGGAACCCCCTTGGCGATGCAGTGCCCGTGGCCGCGGTGGGTGGAGGTGATGTAGTCGCGGTCGCCGAGGTGGGCGCAGACCCCGACGGCGACCGCTTCCTCGCCGGCGTAGAGGTGGACGAAGCCGGGGATCCGCCCGTCGGCGAACAGCTTGGCGACCCGTTCCTCGAACGCTCGGATGGTGACCATCCGGTCGTAGATCCACACGGCGTTGTCCTTGGTCAGGTCCATGGGGCCACCCCTCCCACTAGCTCAGGTGCTCGAGGAACCAGCCCCGGGCCGCGCCGCTGGCGGTGTCGAAGTCCTTGACGTAGGCGTCGAAGTGCCCGCCGGGCAGCAGCACCAGCCGCTTCGGCTCCCGGGCGCTGGTAGGCCTCAAGGGCGAGATCGGTCGGGGTCAGGTGGTCGCCGGCGGCCACCACCATCAGCAGCGGTGTGGGGCTGATGCGCTCGATGTAGGTGCCTGGCTCGTACTCCATCAGCATCTCGACGGTGCGCAGCGTCACCTCGTTCTTCCAGGACGGGGCGCGGGTCTTGCCGGTCTCGCTGAACCACTCCCAGGAGTCCGGGGTGGGCAGGGAGGAGGCGGCCATTGGGTCGGGGTCGACCACCGGGATCATCCCCGGCGGGTCGCCCCGGTAGCGGGCGGCGCGGTCCTGCTCCAGCAGCGCCCGGTTGGGCGCCAGGAAGTCCTGGCGCACCAGGCGCTGGATGTTCCCCATGCCGCTGACGAGAGGGACCTGGGCGGCGACGCACCTGATCCGCTTGTCGATCGCTCCCAGCACCAGCACGTGGCCGCCGCTGTAGCTGGATCCCCACACCCCGATGCCGTCGGCCTTGACCTGCGGGAGGGTCTGCGCGTAGGTGATCGCGTGGCGGTAGTCGCGGACCTGCGCCCACGGGTCGATCTCCTGGCGCGGCTCGCCGTCGCTGGCGCCGAAGTTGCGGTTGTCGAACACCAGCGCCCCAAGGCCACCGGCGGCGAACGCCTCACCGAAGCTGTCGAGGTACATCTCCTTGACGGCGGAGAAGCCGTGCGCCATCACGATCGTGGGGACCGGGCCGGTGGCCCCGTCGGGCAGGTACAGCCAGCCACGCAGGGTCACGCCCTCGGCGTCGAACTCGATGTCCTGTCGCATCGCGACCTCC
>DASYRU010000133.1:0-7286 GCA_036004165.1 Actinomycetota bacterium | reverse complement strand
AGGAAGTCGCCGAGGTCGTACAGCGCCCGGCCGGCGACCCCGTGGGGCACGTGGGCGGAGTGCCCGGCGACCAGGCCGGCGCCAGCCTCCAGCAGCGCGGCCGCCGCGCGTCGGACGTGGGGGACCGGCGCGCTGGTCATGTTCGGCCCCCAGTGCGGCGTGACCAGCACCACGTCGGCCTGGGCGGCGGCGTCCCGCACGCCCGCCAGCAGCCACGGTGGCACCCCGCCGGCCAGGTCGGCGAAGGCGACGCCGGCACGGCCAGGACCGGCCGCGAAGTCGGCCGGGTGGTCGGTGACGCCGACCACGGCCAGGCGGAGCCCGCCGGCCTCCAGCAGCGCCGAGCGGCGGGCCTGGTCGAGGTCGCGGCCGGCGCCGACCGCGCCCACGCCCGCGCCGGCCAGGTGGTCGAGGGTGTCGAGCAGCGCTTCCGGCCCGTAGTCGAGGGCGTGGTTGTTGGCCAGGGTCACGCAGTCGACGTCCAGGAGCCGCAGCAGCTCGGTGGCCTCCGGCGGGGCGCGGAAGAAGAACGGCTTGCCCGGCGCCTCCCAGCGCCGGCCCCGCTCGGAGATACAGCACTCCAGGTTGAGGACCACCAGGTCGGCCCCCTGCAGCAGCTCGACCACCTCCGGCGCCACCAGCGCCTCCGGCGGCCCGCTGGCCAGGGCCCTTGCCACCCCGCGGCCGAGCATCGTGTCCCCGGCCAGCGCCAGCGTCGCCATGCCGCCCCCTTTCGTCGGCCCGGCTCATATCAGGCAAAATCCTCCAGACGACGACGGAGGGCAACCCATGGCGATCGGCCGGGGCCTGTGGGCCAGCTTCGAGCACACGGTGACCGAGGCGGACACCGCGGCGGCGGTGGGAAGCGGCGACCTGCCGGTGCTCGCCACCCCGCGGGTGCTGGCGCTGGCCGAGCGGGCCAGCGTCCAGGCGGTCGCCGGCGCGCTCGGCCCTGAGGCCACCACCGTCGGCGCCAGGGTGGAGCTCGAGCACCTGCAGGCCAGCCCGGTCGGCGCGGCCCTGCGGGTCGAGGCGGTGCTGGAGCGGGTGGCCGGGCGGCGGCTGGAGTTCTCGTTCCGCCTGGTGGACGCGGAGCGGCTGGCCGCACGCGGCTGGGTGACCAGGGTGGTGGTCGACCGGGCCGGCTTCCTGCGCGGCGCGGCGGCGACCCGGGCGGGTCCTCAGAGCCCGGAGGTGGACCTTGGGTAGGCGACCTCCGGGTCGGTGGCCACGTTGACCAGGTAGGGGACGCCGGCGTCGAAGGCGCGGCGCAGGGCGGGGCCGACCTCCGCCGGGGAGGTGACCAGCTCCCCGGCGCCGCCGAGCGCCCTGGCGACCTCGTCGTAGCGGCAGCCGGCCTGCAGGTCGGCGGCCACGTCGTAGCCGTAGAGCAGGCGCATGGGGTGCTTCTCCAGCCCCCAGATGCCGTTGTTGCCGCAGACGATCACCACCGGCAGCCGGTGACGGACCAGCGTGTCCACGTCCATCAGGGAGAAGCCGGCCGCCCCGTCGCCCAGCAGCAGCACCACCTGGGCCGCCGGCCGCGCCAGGCGCGCGGCGATGGCGTAGCCGAGGCCGGTGCCCAGGCACCCGTACGGGCCAGGGTCCAGCCAGCCGCCAGGCAGGGCCGGCTCGACGAAGCGGCCGGCGAAGGAGACGAAGTCGCCGCCGTCGCCGATCACCACCGCGTCGTCGGCCAGCAGCCGGCGCAGCTCGCCGTAGACCCTCGCCGGATGGATCGGGTCGGCGTCGCTCTCCAGCAGCCCACGGTCACGCTCGGCGGCCGCCAGCGCCTCCTCCCGCAGCTGCTGCAGCCATGGCCCGGTCGCCGGCCGCCGGCCGCGCCGCAGCACCGCCTCGGCCAGCCCGTCCAGCACCAGGCCGAGGTCGCCGGCGACCGCGCCGTCCAGCGGGAGATGGCCGGCGACCTGGTCGGGCGCGTCGGCCAGGTGGACCACCCGGGCCGAGGGCCCGCCGTCGCGGCCGCCGAAGGCGCCGTAGCCGAGCCGGAAGTCCAGCGGCGCGCCGGCGACCAGGACCAGGTCGGCGCCGCCGAAGGCCAGCGAGCGGGCGCGGGTCACCAGCAGCCCCCCGTCGGGAGGGATCACGCCGCGGCCCTGACCGTTGGCGACCACCGGCAGGCCGAGCGTCGCCGCGGCCCGCGCCGCGGCCGCTTCGGCGCGGTCGGCCCACACGTCGGAGCCGAGCACCAGCACCGGCCGCTCCGCCCCGGCCAGCAGGCCGGCGACAGCGGCCAGCGCATCCGGGTCGGGTTCCCTGCCGGCCGGCGCCGCGCCGGCCGGCAGCTCCGCGGTCGCCTGGGAGAACAGCGCCTCGACGGGGACGTCCAGGAAGACCGGGCCGCGGTGGGGCTCGGCGGCTAACCGCAGGGCACGGTCGATCTCGGACGGGATGTCGGCGGCGTCGCGGACGGTGCCGGCGTGCTTGGTGACCGGGGCCAGCAGCGGCGGATGGTCCAGCTCCTGCAGGCTGCCGCTGCCCCAGCGGCCGGTCGGTGCCCGCCCGCCAACCACCAGCACCGGTGAGCCGTTGAAGTGGGCGGTGGTGACCGCGCTGATCCCGTTGGTCACCCCTGGGCCGGCGGTCAGCACCGCAAGGCCGGGCCGCCGCAGCAGCTTGGCGGTGGCCTCGGCGGCGAACACCGCGGTCTGCTCGTGGCGCACGTCCACCAGCCGCAGCGGCGGGTCGGCCTTCACCGCCCCGTCGTAGAGGGGGAACACGTGGCCGCCGGAGAGGGTGAACATCTCCCTGACGCCGTGCCGCCAGGCCGCCGCCACCGCAAGGGCGCCGCCGTGGCCCTCCAGGGTCGTCCCGCCCACCGTCACCTCCACGACTGCCGGCGCCGACCGCCCGACTCTACCGGCGCCGGCTGCGGAACGGCATGCTTGGCCGATGACCGCGTCGACCTACCCGGTGTGGGGCTGGGGCCGGCCCGAGGAGGAGCCGGGCCCCGCCGAGCTGGAGGCGCTCGCCCCGGCCGCGCAGGCGCTGCTCGGCTTCCCGCTGCAGGCGCCGGAGCGGCCGGCGGCCCCGGCGGCGCTGCCGGCGCCGCGGGTCGCCGTCCCTTCGGCCCTTGCGCCGGTCAGCTCGGCGGAGCCACTCGACCGGGCCCGCCACGGCCTCGGCCGCTCCTACAGGGACGTGCTCCGCGGCCTGCGCGGCCAGGTCGACTACCCGCCCGACCTGGTGCTGCGCCCCAGGACCGAGGCCGAGGTGGCCACCGTACTGGCCTGGTGCACCGAGACGGGCGTGGCGGTGGTCCCGTTCGGCGGCGGCACCAGCGTGGTCGGCGGGGTCGAACCGGCCGTCGACCGGCGCTTCGGTGCGGTGGTCAGCCTCGACCTCGGCGCGCTCGCCGGCGTCGCCGAGATCGACCCGGTGTCCCGCGCCGCCCGGGTGCTTGCCGGCACCACCGGGCCCGCGGTGGAGTCGGCGCTCCGGCCCCACGGCCTCACCCTCCGCTTCTTCCCGCAGTCCTTCGAACGCTCCACCGTGGGCGGCTGGCTGGCCACCCGGGCGGCCGGGCACTTCTCGACCGGCGCCATCCACGTCGACGACCTGGTCGAGTCGGTCCGCATGCTCACCCCGGCCGGCCCGTGGGCGTCGCGCCGGCTGCCCTCCTCGGGCGCCGGCCCCAGCCCCGACCGGCTGGTCCTGGGCAGCGAGGGCGCCCTCGGGGTGGTCACCGAGGCGTGGCTGCGGGTCCGGCCCCGCCCGGCCCACCGGGCCGCGGCCACGGTCGCCTTCCGCTCCTTCCAGGCCGGCGCGGCCGCCGTGCGCGGCCTGGTCCAGGCCGGGCTGGAACCGGCCACCTGCCGGCTGCTCGACGCCGCCGAGGCGGCCCTCACCGGCACCCTTGCAGGCGGCGAGGCGCCGCTGCTGCTGGGGTTCGAGTCGGCGTCGCTGCCGGTCGACGGCGAGCTGGCCGCCGCCCTGGAGGTCTGCGCCGGCGCGGGCGGGCGGGTGCTGGAGGAGGCCGCCGGCGCGGACGCCGGCGCCACCTGGCGGGCCGGCTTCGTCCGCGCCCCCTACCTGCGCGAGCGGCTGCTGCTGCTCGGCGTGCTGGTGGAGACCTTCGAGACCGCGGTGACCTGGGAGCGACTGGACGCGCTGGTCGCGGACGTCGGCGCCGCCGCCGGCGCGGCGCTGGCGCAGGTGTGCGGCGCCGGCACGGTGACCTGCCGGCTGACGCACGTCTACCCCGACGGGGCCGCCCCCTACTTCACCGTGCTGGCGCCCGCCAGGCGGGGCAGCGAGCTGGGCCAGTGGGCCGAGGTCAAGGCGGCCGCCACCGAGGCGGTGCTGGCCGCCGGCGGCACCGTCACCCACCACCACGCGGTCGGCCGCGACCACCGGCCCTGGTACGACCGGCAGCGCCCGGAGCCGTTCGCCGCCGCCCTGCGGGCCGCCAAGGCGGCCGTCGACCCGGCCGGCGTCCTGAACCCCGGCGTGCTGCTGGACGCCTGACCGAGCGGCGGCCAGCCGGTTCTGGCACCCTGACTGGACGGTGAGGCGCTGCTGGCCGTCGAGCCCTCCGGGGAGCTCACCGAGCAGTTGGTCGCCGAGGCGCTGGTCGGGAGGCTGGGTTGACGGCGTTCGACGTGATCGTGCTGGGCGGCGGCCCCGCCGGGGCGGCGGCGGCGCTGCGCGCCCGGGAGCTCGGCGCGACCGTGGCGCTGGTCGAGCGTGACCGGCTCGGCGGGGTGTGCACCAACGACGGCTGCGTCCCGACCCGGGCGCTGGCCAAGGCCGCGCGCCTGGTCCGCGACACCGACCAGTTCGCCGACTACGGCCTGGACGGCCCCCGCCCGGCGGTCGACTTCCGCCGCGTGCTCGCCAAGGCGGCCGCCACCGTGGAGCTGGTCCACCAGCTGAAGGCCCTGCCGGAGCGGCTGGAGGGCGCCGGGATCCGGCTGCTCGCGGGGACCGGCACGGCCAGGTTCGCCGACGCGCACACCATCGCCATCGGCGACGGACGGGATCAGCTCCGTGCCGAGTCGATCATCGTGTGCGTCGGCGGCCACGCCCGCCGCCTGCCGTTCCCAGGCAGCGAGCAGGCCGTCACGCACTCCGACATCTGGGCGTTCGAGGCCCTGCCCGCCTCGGCGCTGGTGGTCGGCGGCTCGGCCACCGGCTGCCAGCTCGCCAGCGTGCTGGGCGCCTTCGGCAGCCAGGTGACGCTGCTGGAGACGGCCGACCGGCTGCTCGGCGCCGAGGACCAGGCGGTCTCGGAGGCGGTCGCCGACGCCTTCCGGCGGCGCGGCATCGGGGTGGAGACCGGCGTCGAGCGGCTGGAACGGCTGGAACGCCGCGACGGCGGCGCGCTGCGGCTGCGCTGGCGCGGCCGGGGCGAGCCGCGGGCCGCCGACGCCGACGCGGTGCTGCTGGCGGTCGGCTGGCCGGGCAACCTGGAGGAGCTGCGCCTGGACGCCGCGGGGATCCGGACCGAGGGCGGCTACATCAAGGTCGACGACCGTCTGAGCACCTCGGCCGCGAACGTCTGGGCCGCCGGCGACGTCAACGGCCACATGATGCTGGTGCAGACCGCCGAGGCCGAGGCGCGGCTCGCCGCCGAGCACGCGGTGCTGGCGGCTCGACCGCGGCCTGCGGCCGGCGCGGAGCCACCTGGCGTGGCGCCGCGGCTGCTCCGGGTGGTGCCGCGCGGCGGCTTCACCGACCCCGAGTACGCCAGCGTCGGGCTGACCCAGGCGGAGGCGGGGACGGTGCAGGGCGGCTGCGTCGCCGCGGTGGCGCGCTACGCCGACCTGGAACGGGCGGTGATCGACGGGCACACCGAGGGGTTCGCCAAGCTGCTGGTGTCGCGCTCCGACCGCCGCATCCTCGGCGCGCACGTGGTCGGCGAGCAGGCGGTCGAGGTGGTCCAGATCGCCGCCGCGGCCATGGCCACCGAGCAGCCGGTCGAGCAGCTCGCCGGCCTGCAGTTCGCCTACCCGACCTTCACCGCCATCATCGGCCTGGCCGCCCAGGAGGCCGCCCGCCGGCTGGGCGGCACCCGGCAGGGGTGACGCGCTGCGCGGAGGCGGCGGCGCCGACTCACACCGTGGCGCGCAGCGCCGGGACGCCCTCCAGGAAGCCGAGCACCTCCGCCAGCAGGCGGGGGCCGTCCAGCAGCTCCGGGTCGTTGTGGTCGGCGCCGGGCACGACGACCAGCCGCTTCGGCTGGTGGGCGGCGTCGAACAGGCGGCGGCTGTGGGCGGCCGGGACGATCCGGTCGCGCTCGCCGGCCACCACCAGCAGCGGTGCGGCCAGCCGGCCGGCGAGGCCGAGCGAGTTGTAGCGGTCGGCGAGCAGCAGACCGACCGGCAGGAACGGGTAATGCAGCCGGCCCACCTCGGCCAGCGAGGCGAACGGCGAGCGCAGCACCAGCGCGGCCGGCGGCCGTTCGGTGGCGAGGCGCAGGGCGACGGCGGCGCCGAGGGACTCCCCGAAGTAGACCAGGCGGGCCGGGTCGACCTCGGGCCGGGCGGCCAGGAAGGCCTGCGCGGCGCGGGCGTCGGCGGCCAGTCCTTCCTCGGTCGGCCTGCCGGGGTTCCCCCCGAAGCCGCGGTAGTCGAACAGTAGCACCGCCAGGCCGGCCCGCGACAGCGCGGCCGCCAGCGGCGCCCGCAACCAGCGGTTGCCGGCGTTGCCGTTGCAGACCAGCACCGCGGGACCCGGCCGGGACGCCTGACGGCGGTCGCCGGCGCCACGGGCGGCCGGCACGAACCAGCCTCCCAGCCGCAGCCCGTCCCCGGTGGGGAAGGCGACCTCCTCGGCGCCGGGCAGGACCGCCGCGGCCGGCGGCACCGCCCGCGGCGCCGGCAGGTAGATCAGCCGCCGCTGCAGCGCCCACAGCAGCCCAAGCGCCGCCAGCGGCACGGCGACGACGATCAGCAAGCTCAGCAGCACCCGCACCCGTCAGCCGTACCATGATCGCGCTCGGCCACACCAGACCGGACCAGAGAGCCGGTCAAGTATCCTCGCTTGAGGGGATTGCGTGGCCGCCGGGGGCGGCGCGCAAGGTCCAGGGCTGCAGGCATGGCTTGGCGCCGCATGCGACGCCGGATACATGACCGCCTCTCTAGAGCAGGTCGTAGGCGGGGTTGTAGAGGGTCAGGCCGCGGTCGCCGGCCACCGGGGTGCCCTCGATGGCCAGGCGGCCGCCGCACTGGACCCCCGCGATGCCCCGCCTGCCCATGAACAGGGCCGACACCCGCCCGGTGCCGTCCTCCAGCACCACCTCGAGGGTCGGCACGGCGGCCTGG
>DASYRU010000132.1:0-6067 GCA_036004165.1 Actinomycetota bacterium | reverse complement strand
GACGGTGCGCGCCACCCCCGGCGTCGCCGCGGTCCTGCCCGTGACCAACGCGGGCGGGCTGATGCGCGTGGGGGTCGTGCTGGCCGACCCGGCCGACAGCCCCGCCGCCGAACGCACCATCCGGCGCCTGCGCGACGCGGTCCATGCCATCTCTGGCGCGGACGCGCTGGTGGGCGGGCTGACCGCCACCAACCTCGACGTGGCCACCGCCGCCCGCCACGACCGTGCGGTGGTCATCCCCCTGGTATTGGCCGTGGTCTTCGTTGTCCTGGCGGTCCTGCTGCGGGCGCTGGTCGCGCCGCTGCTGCTGATCGCCACGGTGGTGCTGTCGTTCCTGGCCGCCCTTGGCGCAACCTGGTTGGCCACCGACCGCCTGCTCGGCGTTGCCGCGCTCGACCACCAGCTGGTCCTGATCGGCTTTGTGTTCCTGGTCGCGCTTGGCATCGACTACAACATCTTCCTGATGACCCGGGTCCGCGAGGAGTCGCGGCGCGCCGGCACCCGCGCCGGCACCCTGCGGGGCCTCGCCGTCACCGGCGGGGTGATCACCTCGGCCGGGATCGTGCTCGCCGCCACCTTCGCGGTCCTCGGCGTCCTGCCGCTGGTGCTGCTCACCCAGATCGGCTTCGTGGTCGCCTTCGGGGTGCTGCTTGACACGCTGATCGTCCGCTCGGTCCTGGTTCCCGCGCTGGCGTTCGACCTGGACCGGCGCATCTGGTGGCCGAGCCGGCTCGCCGCCCCCCGCCAGCCCGCGCCGCCGGCGCCGGCGCCGGCGCAACCGGCCCACTCGGCCCCGCGGAGCTAGCGCGTCCTGCTGCTACCCGTCGGCGGGGACCCGGGCGATCGTCCGCAGGCGGGAGTGGTCCAGGCCGGCGGGCGGCGGGCCGGCCGCCTGCAGCGCCTCGGCCTGGGCGGCGTCGAGCACGGCGACCGTGACCCGCTCGTCGGCCACCCGCTTCCAGAAGCCGGCCGGCTGGAACTCCCTGGCCAGCACCACCCCGGCGCCGGTCCCGAAGGGCGCCAGCAGGCCGGCCGCGACCCCGGCCGGCCGCAGCAGGCCCAGCCCGCACAGCAGCCGGTCGCGGTCGCCGAGGCCGGTCCGCGCCACCAGCCGGGCGGCCTCGGCGAGCAACCCGGCCATGGTCATCCCCTCGCCCGCCGCCTCCCCGACGCCGCCGGCGGGCGCCGGCGGCGAGCCGGCCGCGACCGTGAAGGCCTCGGCGGGCGGGTCGCCGGGGTCGGCGACGAACCGGTCGGGCATGCTCGGCACCACCCTGGCGAAGCGCAGCGCCGCGCCGAGGTCGTGCTCGCTGCGCCCCAGCAGGTCGGCGGTCAGCGCCACCATCCCGGCGCCGGGGTGGACGCGGCCGACCTCGGCCACCCACTCCTCGCGCACGAACGCCGCGGCGACGCCGCCGACGGCGGCCGCCCTGGCCGCCGGCGTGGCGTCCGGGTCGACCACGACCACCCCGGCGCCTGCCCGCCAGCAGGCCGCCAGCACCACCGCCGCCTGCCAGTGGTCGACCAGCACCACAGCGACCCGGTCGCCGTGCTCCACCCCGAGCTCCTCGACCAGCAGGTTGGCGACCTTGCCGACCCAGTTGTCGAAGGTCTTGAACGACAGCTCGACACGCTCGCCGCGCCCGTCGTCGTACCAGGTCAGGAAGGGCTTGTCGCGGTAGCGCCCGGCCTGGCGCTCGGCCAGGCCGCTGAAGCTCTGAAACCTTGCGCCGGCGTCCTCCACGGCGGCGCATGCTAGGCTGGCTGGCATCCCGAGGCAATATCCGTTTCCCGCTGACCAGGAGCTTGCACGCTCGTGAGCGACCGCGGCCCCAGGACGTTGTCCGGCTCCGACGACCGCTGGCGGAACCTGGAGGAGCTCGGCCGCGCCGCCGGCGGTCGCCAGCCGCGGGGCCCCAA
The DNA here is from genome assembly GCA_036004165.1 of Actinomycetota bacterium. GTDB lineage: Bacteria > Actinomycetota > CALGFH01 > CALGFH01 > CALGFH01 > CALGFH01. Next base: position 4,147 of record DASYRU010000132.1, on the reverse strand, counting down.
GGGGCCGCGGAGCTCGCGCCGGCGCCGCCTGCTGGTTCGGACGCTGGCGATCGGGCTCGCGGTGGTGGCCGTGCTCGGCACGGTCGGCGCGTTCCTCGGCTACCGCTACGCCGACAAGCTGGTCGGCAAGGGCCAGCGGCGGGTGGCCAACCTGAGCCCGATCGGCTCCGGCCAGCCGATGAACATCCTGCTGGTCGGATCGGACTCCCGCGACGGGCTGAGCAGGCAGCAGCTCGGCAGGATCCAGACCAGCAAGGTCGACGGCCGCCGCACCGACACGATCATCATCCTCCACGTCAGCCCAAGGCAGCAGAAGGCCGTGATGGTCTCGATCCCGCGGGACCTGCGCGCCACCATCGACGGCCGCACCAACAGGATCAACGCCGCGTTCTCGCTGGGCGGCCCGGACCTGCTGGTCAAGACCGTCGAGCAGACCACCGGGCTGCCGATCAACCACTACGCGGAGATCGACTTCGCCGGCTTCCTCAAGGTCGTCGACGAGCTCGGCGGGGTCCGGCTCTGCAACCGCACCGGCCACCGGCTGGACGACAACTTCGCCAACCTTCACATGCCGCCCGGCTGCCAGCAGATGAACGGCGTCAAGGCGCTGGCGTTCGTGCGGGCCAGGCACATCGACTCCGACTTCGGCCGCATCGGCCGCCAGCAGGAGTTCATCCGCGCGGTCATGGACAAGGTCTCCAGCGCCGGCAACCTCATCAACCTGCCGAAGCTGATCGGGATCGCCAACATCGCCGCCGACCACGTCAGCACCGACCACACCCTGCAGACCGGCGAGGTGATCGGGCTGGCCCGCCGCCTCGGCAAGCTCGACCAGAAGTCGGTCGACATGCGCACCTACCCCAGCGTCGCCGCGCCGCCGGCGTGCGCGGGCTGCGCGGCGTTCGTGGAGCCGCTGCCGGAGGCCGCCATCCTGATGAAGGCGCTCGCCGGCGACGCCGCCACCCTGCCCCCGGTCGGCCTGCCGGGCGGCAAGGGCGTGAGCCTGCGCGACGTGCGGGTGGCGGTGCTGAACGGCGGCGGTGTGCAGGGCGCCGCGGCCAAGGCCGCCGCCGGCCTGCAACGCCAAGGAGTCCAGGTGGTCCAGACGGGCAACGCGCCGGGGAAGACCCGGACCTCCTCGACCCTGGCCTACCCGCCCGACCTGCAGCAGGAGGCCAAGCTGCTCGGCTACCTGCTCGGCGACCAGGTCAAGCTGGTCAAGGCCCGCTCCGGCCAGGCGGCGAGCGGGGTGCTGGTCCTGACGGTCGGCAGCTCGTTCCGGTCCGGAGGTTGATCTCGTGCGGGTGCTGGTCGCCGGCGCCGGCGGGCAGGTTGGCACCGAGCTGGTGGCCGCCTTCGCCGACGCCAAGGAGCTGATCGCCCTCGGGCGCGCCGAGCTGGACGTCACCAGCTGGCCGGCGGTGGCCGCCACGGTCGCCGAGGTCGAGCCGGACCTGGTCCTCAACGCCGCCGCCTGGACCGACGTCGACGGCTGCGAGGCCGACCCGGACCGCGCCTTCCTGGCCAACTGCCTCGGCGCCCGGCACCTGGCGCTGGCCTGCCGCGAGGTCGACGCCGAGCTGGTCCACCTCTCCACCGACTACGTCTTCGACGGCAGGTCCGGGCTGGCCGGGCGGCCGGACGGCTACGGCGAGTACGACACGACCGCGCCGGCCAGCGTCTACGGCCGCTCCAAGCTGGCCGGCGAGCGGGCCGTCCGCGACGTCTGGGACCGCTGCTACGTGGTCCGCACCGCCTGGGTCTACGGCGCGGTCGGGCGCAACTTCGTCAAGACGATCCTGCGCCTGGCCGCGGAACGGGACACCCTGCGGGTGGTCGACGACCAGGTGGGCAACCCGACCTGGGCGGCCGACCTGGCCGCCGGCGTGCGGGCCCTGGTCCGCACCGGCCAGCACGGCACCTACCATCTGAGCAACGGCGGCGCCTGCTCCTGGTACCGGTTCGCCAGGGCCGTCCTGGAGGGCACCGGCCAGGACCCCGACCGGGTCAGGCCGAGCACCACCGCGGAGTTCCCGCGGCCGGCCCCCCGGCCGGCCTTCTCGGTGCTCGACAACCGGCTGGCCCGCCTGGCCGGCGTGCCGCCGCTGCGCCCGTGGGGCGACGCCCTGGCCGGCTTCCTCACCGCCACCGCTCAGTACAGTCCGCCGCCTGCGCCACCACCGCCGCCGCCGTTGTAGAAGAACACGAAGTAGACGATCAGGTAGACGACCACGCCAGCGGCCGCGTAGATCGCCAGCCACTTCCTCCAGTTCCGCCCGTACCCGTTGCTCCTGCCAGCCATGATGTGCCTCCAGTCGTTCGCTTCGTCCTGGAGGTACTACGGGAATCCCGGGCCGGGGGATTGCGAGGGTCGCGATGCCGAGCCGTGCCTATCGCCCGGCGATGCCGGCGTCGTGGGCGAGCAGGCCGGCCTGGGTGCGGTTGGCGCAGCCGAGCTTGTCCAGTATCCGGGACACGTAGCTCTTGACGGTCGCCTCCGACAGGTACAGGCGGGCGGCGATCTGCGCGTTCGACAGCCCCTCGCCGAGGCAGGCCAGCACTTCCACCTCGCGCTCGGTCAACGACTCGAGCAGCCTGCGTGCCCGCAGGTGGGTCGAATGCTGGTCGGCGGATGCCGCCACCAGCCGCCGCGCGGCGGCCGGCGACAGCACCGTGTTCCCGTCGGCGGCCACCCGCACCAGCCGGGTCAGGTCCTCAGGCGGGGTGGACTTGACCAGGAACCCGGCGGCGCCGGCCCGCAGCGCCCGCAGCACGTACTCGTCGGCGTCGAAGGTGGTCAGCGCGACCACCGCCGGTGGGTCGGAGAGCTTGCCGATCCGCTCGATCGCGGTGAGCCCGTCGACACCGGGCATGCGCAGGTCCATGAGCACGACATCCGGCCGGCTCCGCATGACCGCCTCGACCGCCGCCGCGCCGTCATGGGCCTCGCCGACGACCTGCAGGTCGTCGGCGGCGCTGAGGATCGTCCGCAGATGGGCACACACCATCGGCTCGTCGTCCACGACCACCACCCTGACGGCCATGGTCAGGACCCTGGGCGGTGCCCCGTCGCCGCCGTCGGGACGTAGGCGGGCAGGGTCGCCTCAACGCAAAACCCGCCGTCGAGGGTGGGTTCTGCGTGCAGCGTCCCGCCCACGAGCTCCACGCGCCGCCGCAGGTTGGCGATGCCCATGCCGGAGCCGGTGCCGATCAGCCCGGCGTCGACCGGCCGCGTCGGCGGGGTGTTGCGGATCTCCAGGCGCACCTCGGCCGGGTTGTAGCGGACCCGCACCCTCATCCGCGCGCCGGGGGCGTGCTTGTGCGCGTTGGTCAGCGCCTCCTGCGCGATGCGGTACACCGTGCGCCCCACCACCGGCGAGGCCAGCTGGGGGTCGCCGTCCTCGACCAGCTCGGCCGGCAGCCCCACCGCGGTCGACTCCGCGGCCAGCGCGGCAAGCTCCGCCGTCGAGGGGTGCGCCTGCTCAGGCGTCTGGTCCCCGTCGGAGGTGGTCTGCAGGATCCCGACGAGGTCGCGGAGCTCGTCCAGCGCGAGGCAGCCGGCAGCGCGCAGCTCCTCGGCGGCCTTACGGGTCGGCTCATCAGGTGCGGTGACGCGCAGCGCGCCGGCCTGCAGCACCATCAGGCTCACCCGGTGGGTGACCACGTCGTGCATCTCGCCGGCGAGCCGGGTCCGTTCCTCCGCCCGGGCCTGCTCGGCCAGCAGCTGCTGCTCGCGTTCGGCCCGTTCGGCCCGCTCGGTCAAGGCCTGCACCAGGCGCCTGCGGGTCACGACGTAGATGGCGAGCAGCGGGCCGAGCATGATGCGCAGCGTGCCGAAGATGATGACCGTCGCGGATGGCTGCCAGGGCCGCGCCGTGATGATCGCCAGCAGCGCGATCGCCGCGAAGGCAGCGATCACGCGGCGCCGGTTGTCGACCAGGTACACCGGCGCGTAGGCGGCCACGACCGCGCCGAGCGGAGCCCAGATGTTGGCCGGGTTGGCGGGCTGCAGCGCATGCAACGGCGAGACCAGCAGGGTCACCGCGAGCGTGAACATCGTGAAGATCCCGACCACGGCGATCGGCGCCCGCCTGCGGGCGACCAGGGACAGATCGGTGAGCCCCTGCGCCGTCAGCAGCGCCCAGGC
>DASYRU010000131.1:0-9167 GCA_036004165.1 Actinomycetota bacterium | reverse complement strand
ACCAGCCTCCCCCAGGGCGCCGACGGCAAGTTCCGCGGCGGGATCTCGGCCGTCACCCTGAGGTCGTGACCGAGCGTAGCGACGAGACGCTGCTCGCCGCCCACCTGCGCGGCGACCCGCACGCCTTCGGCGAGCTGGTGGGCCGGCACGAGCGCAGGGTCTACGGCCTCTGCCTGCGCATCCTCGGCAGTCGCGAGGATGCCGAGGACGCCGCCCAGGAGGCCTTCCTGGCCGCCCTGCGCAAGGCGGCCAGCTTCCGGCAGGCGGCCGCCTTCTCGACCTGGCTGTACCGGATCGCGGTGAATGCGGCCACCGACCAGGCCAGGCGCCGGGCACGGGCGCGGCTGACGCCGCTGGACCCGGAGGACGCCGCCGCCGCGGCCGCGCCAGGCGGCGACCACGGCGACGCGGTCGCCACCGCGGTCGCCGTGCAGGCCGCCCTTGCCGAGGTGCCGCAGGAGTTCCGCGTGGCGGTGGTGCTCTGCGACCTGTACCGGGTGCCGTACGCCGAAGCCGCCCAGATCCTCGAGATCCCGGTCGGCACGGTGAAGAGCCGGGTGTTCCGCGGCCGGCTCGCCCTCGCCGAGCGGCTCGAGGGCGGCGGGACGCGGGCCTCTGGCCCACCGACCCTCGAGGTGGTCGACTCGGCGGGAACCGAGGAGCTGTCGCGAGCGTCCGAACCCAAGAAAGCAGACCGTCCCAGGCAGGAGTAGCGAAGCGTGCCAGAGCATCCCGACCGCGAGCAGCTGGCCGCCTTCCAGGCGGGCGACGGCGACCGCCGGCAGCGGGCGCGGGTCGAGGCGCACCTGGCCGGCTGCCGGTCCTGCGCCGAGGTGGTCGCCGCGGTCGAGCGTGCCAGGGGGCGGCTGACCCTGCTGGTGGAGCCGGAGCTGCCCGCCGGCCTCCACGACCGCCTGGTCGCCGCGGTGGACGCCGAGGCTGCCCGGCCGCTGCCCGGCCGCGCCAGGCGGGCGTGGTACCGGCGGCCGGCCGCCTGGGGCGCGGCCGCCGCCGCGGTGCTGCTGGTCGCCCTGGCCGTCCCCCTGCTGCAGCTGGACCGCGGCCGCGACCTCGCCACCGCCGGCGGCGGGCAGGCCGCCCAGGAGGCGGCGAGGCCCACGGCCGGCGGCCAGCTTCCGGTGATCACGCTCGCCGGCGAACTGGACGCGGAGCGGCTGCGGGCGGCGCTGGACGCCAACCCGGTCGCCAGGCTGGCGCTGGAACACGCCAAGGCCGGCGGGGAGCCGGCGGCGCCGCAGGCCGACCAGGGCGCGAACCGGGCCGCTCCGGAGACGGCGGCGGGGACGGGCGGCGCCGGGGAAGCCGCGTCCCCGACGACCGCGGCAGGCACACAGGACACCACTGCCGGCCAGCAGCAGGCCTGCCTGCCCGCCGCGGCGGCGCAGGCCGGCCATGCGCTGCTGCCGGCGGTCCTGGTGGAGGGCAGCTACCAGGGGCAGCCGGCGACCGTGCTGGTCACGGCGACGCCCGGGTCGCCGTCCCAGGCGGAGTTCTGGGTGTTCCCGCGGGGCGACTGCTCCGGCCGGCCGTTGGCGTCCGGGCCGCTCCGCTGAGGCGGCACGGCCAGCCGCCGGACGGCTACCAGATCCCGCTGGCCCGCGCGAACGCGATCCCGCCGGAGAGCGCGTAGAACAGCAGCAGCCGGGCGGTCAGCGGGTCGCCGCCGAACAGGGCCACCACGGCCGCCAGCCCGAGCACGGCGGCCGTGGCGGCCGCCAGCCCCAGCCGGGTGTGGGTCCTGCGCCGCGCCGCCCACCGGACCGCCGCGGCGACCAGGAAGCCGTGGGCGGCGCCGAGCAGCAGGCTTCCGAACGGCACCGCCGCCAGCAGCACCAGCAGCAGCAGCCCTGCCGCCGCCGCGGCCGCCAACCCGACCCCGAACGCCCTGGCCAGCAGGGCCATTTCCGGGTTCCCCTTGGCCCGGCCCGACTGCCTGGCGCAGCGCGGGCACTTCTGCCCCACCGCGGTGGCCACCATGCAACGCGTGCAGATCGGGTCGCCGCAGCTGGAGCAGGTCAGCCTGGTCTCGACCTTCGGGTGGTTGACGCAGGTCGGCGCGAGATTTGTCTGGTCTGTCGCCATCGTTGGTCCCTCCACCTGCCAGAGTACGAGATGCGCGCCCGCCAGGTGGGTCGGAACAGGCGTGTGGGACAATCCGTTGACAGGTGTGGCGCCACACTCGGATGTCTCAGGAGGCATGCACAGACCGATGGCCACTTCCCGCAGCAGCGCTCCGGTGCTGATCGCCGGCTCCGGACCGGCCGGCCTGACGGCGGCGCTGTACACCGCCAGGGCGAACCTGCACCCGATCGTCATCGAGGGTGTCGAGGCCGGCGGCCAGCTGACGCTGACCACCGACGTGGAGAACTACCCGGGGTTCCCCGCCGGCATCCTCGGCCCGGAGCTGATGGGCAAGATGCGCGAGCAGGCGGGCCGCTTCGGGGCCGAGTTCGTCACCGCCGACGTCACCAAGGTCGACCTGGCCGGACCGCCGTTCCGCGTCTGGGTCCACGACCAGGAGTACAGCGGCAAGGCGCTGATCGTGGCCACCGGCGCGAAGGCCAAGATGCTCGGGCTTCCCGGCGAGCGCCAGTACCTCGGCCGCGGCGTGTCGACCTGCGCGACCTGCGACGGCTTCTTCTACCGCAACCGCGAGCTGGTGGTGGTCGGCGGCGGCGACTCCGCCCTCGAGGAGGCGACCTTCCTGACCCGGTTCGCGACCAAGGTGACGGTCGTGCACCGCCGCGACCGGCTGCGCGCCTCAAAGGTCATGCAGGACCGCGCGTTCGCCAACCCCAAGATCGAGTTCGCCTGGAACTCGGGGGTCGACGAGGTGCTCGGCGAGCAGACCGTGACCGGGGTGCGGCTGCGCAACCTGGCCGACGGTTCCGAGTCGGTGCTGCCGGTCGCCGGCATGTTCGTGGCGATCGGGCACACCCCCAACACCGAGCTGTTCGGCGGCCAGCTCGAGCTCGACGACGCCGGCTACGTCCTCACCCGCGGGGCGCCGTCGACGGCGACCAGCGTTGACGGGGTGTTCGCCGCCGGCGACGTGGTCGACCACGTCTACCGGCAGGCGGTGACCGCGGCGGGCACCGGCTGCGCGGCCGCCATCGACGCCGAGCGCTGGCTGGAGGCACACGGGCACGACTCGGGGGCCACCACCGACAACTGGGAGTGACGGGAGGTCCTGGCGGGTAGCCGACCACCTTGGCGAGGAATACAGCGGGTGCGCCACGACGTTGTAGATCCGCCAGGGGGGATGACATGCAGAGGAGGTGGAGGTGCGCCGGGTTGAGGCAACACCGACCGCACCGAAGGTATGAGCAAAGGTGCAGCCGTGACTGACGCGACGTTCGACAGCGAGGTGTTGAAGTCGAGCACCCCGGTGCTGGTCGACTTCTGGGCGGAATGGTGTGGGCCCTGCAAGATGGTGTCCCCCGTTCTCGAGGAGATCGCCGACGAGCACAAGGGCAAGCTCACCATCGCCAAGCTCAACGTCGACGAGAACCCGGACGTGGCCATGCGCTACGGCGTCATGAGCATCCCGACGCTGGCCCTGTTCGTGGGCGGAGTCGAGAAGAAGCGGCTGATCGGCGCCATGCCGAAGCGCAACATCCTCTCGGAGATCGCCGAGTTCATCGCCTGAGACGCCAGCAACCAGGATCACGAGCACGAGCCCGGCCCCACCAAGGGCCGGGCTCGTTGGTGTCGAGAGCGGCGGTCATGTATCCGGCGCCGCATGCAGCGCCGAGCCATGCCTACAGCGCTCGAGCTTGCGCGCCGCCCCCGGCGGCCACGCAATCCCTTCGAGACGGGATACCTGACCGGCGCTCTCGGCTCAGTCCTGTGGCCGGCTCGAGGGTACCGGCCGCAGCGCCGGCTGCTGGGCCGGCGCCGGCACCCGCAGCGCCTCACGGGCCGCCTCGCGGGCGTCCTTCCACGTCAAGGCGGTGCGCAGGTCCATGCGCATGAGCGGATACCTGGGATGGTCGCGGACCACCTGGAAGCCGCTCGCCTCCAGGAAACCGGCCGGGATCCGGCAGTCGCGGCCGCGTGGCACCCGGTCGGCGAACGCCTCCACCGCCCGCACCTTCCGCCTGGTCAGGTCCCTTGCCATGGTCTGCAGCAGGACCCGACCGATGCCCTGGCCTTCGAAGGCGGGGACCACCGCCAGGGTGGCGAGCAGGACGGCGTCCCGGCTCACCGGGCGGGCGGCCTGGTAGCCGATCTGTTCGAGGTAGCGGGTGGGCGCGTACAGCGAGTAGCCGGCCACCGCACCGTCGACCGACAGCACGTGGCCGGCCGGCCCCCACTCCAGCGCGACCGACGACAGCCAGGCCTCCTTCTGGAGGCCGGCGTCCTCCGACCCGCGCGGGCGCGCCTTGGCTCCCAGTTCCCAGAAGACGCAGCGGCGGCACGGCTCCGGCAGCAGATCGACCGTCTCGGTCTCCAGCGCGACGAGCTTGCGGCCCACGGTCAGCGGGCCCCGAAGGGCAAGGATGGGCGGCGGTGGATCACCAGCAGCGCCCAGATCACACCGACCAGCGCGCCCACGAGGAAGCTCCCCCCAACGCGTCGGAGCAGTGGCAGCGAGGGACTCGGCAACAAGATCTTCCCAGACCGGACAGCGGCCACGATGCTAGCAGCCGGGCGGGCGCGGTCGCCAGGAAGCGCCGGGGTACCGGTCCGTGGCGCTGGCGTATCCTTACCGGCCATGCGCGCCGACGACCCCTTCCGCGACCGCTACGCGCGCGGGACCCGATCGATGACCGCCTCGGAGATCCGGGCGCTGTTCGCCGTCGCGGCGCGACCGGAGGTGGTCAGCCTGGCCGGCGGGATGCCGTTCACGGCCGCGCTCCCCTTCGACGTGGTCGGCGACGTGCTCGACGAGGTGCTCGCCGAGGAGGGCCCGGCGGCGCTGCAGTACGCCGGCGGTCAGGGCGACCCGCGGCTGCGTGACGTGCTCGCCGAGCTGATGCGCCATGAGGGCATCCGCGGCTCCGGCGGCGACGTGGTGGTGACCGAGGGTTCCCAGCAGGCACTCGACCTGCTGGCGCGGATGTTCTGCGACCCGGGCGACGTGATCGTGGCCGAGGGCCCCTCCTACGTCGGGGCGCTGTCGGCCTTCTCCCAGTACCAGGTCGAGGTGCGCCACGTCCACCTCGACGACGATGGTCTCGAACCAGATGCACTCGCCGAGACGCTCGAACAGCTCGAGCGGGAAGGTCGCCGGGTCAAGTTCCTGTACACCGTCCCGAACTTCCACAACCCTGCGGGGGTCACGCTCGCCGAAGGCCGGCGCGACCGGGTGGTGGAGCTCGCCCGCCGCCACAACGTCCTGGTCCTCGAGGACAACCCGTACGGCATGCTCGGCTTCGAGCGCGACCCCCCGGACGCCCTGCGTGCCCGCGACCCAGACAACGTCGTCTACCTGGGCACCCTCTCCAAGGTGTTCTGCCCCGGCCTGCGCATCGGCTGGGCGCTGGTGCCGCCGGCGCTGCGGGAGCGGCTGGTCCTGGTCAAGGAGGCCGCCGACCTCTGCTCGTCCAGCTTCACCCAGGCGGTCGCCTACCGGTACTTCGCCGGCTACCCGTGGCGGGAGACCCTCAAGACGCTCCGCGACGTCTACCGGGACCGCCGCGACGTGACGCTGGAGAGCCTCGCCGAGGAGTTCCCGGCCGGGGTCACCTGGACCAGGCCGACCGGCGGCTTCTACGTCTGGGTGCGCCTGCCCGACCATCTCGACGCCAGGGCCATGCTGGCCAAGGCGATCAGCGCCAGGGTGGCCTACGTCCCCGGCGGCGCCTTCTACGCCGACGGGCAGGGCGGCTCGTGCCTGCGCCTGTCGTACTGCTTCCCTCCGCCGGCGCGGATCCGCGAGGGAGTCCGCCGGCTGGCGGGCGTGGTCGAGGAGGAGCTCGATCTGCTCCGCGCGCTCGGCGGGGTGTCCACCGCCGACCCCGACTCCGACGGCGACGGCGGCCGCCCGGCCGGCTGGGGAGGCGTGCAATGACCTTCGACTGCTCGGTCGCGGTGATCGCGGGCGGGCTCTCCTTCGAGCGTGAGGTCTCCCTCCGCTCGGGTCGGCGGGTGGCCGACGCGCTGCGGGAGCGCGGCTACCGGGTCGGCCAGCTCGACGCCGACGACCAGCTGGTCAAGTCGCTGGGGGACGGCCAGTTCGACGTCGCCTTCCTCGCCCTGCACGGCCGCTTCGGTGAGGACGGCACGGTGGCGGCGATCCTCGAGCTGCTCGGCCTGCCCTACACCGGGTCGAGCTACGACGCCAGCCGCCTCGCCTTCGACAAGCACGCGGCCAAGTCGGTGCTGCGCCGCGCGGGCCTGCCCGTCCCGGCCGCCATCCCGCTCGCCGAGGGCGCCCTGCGCGAGCTCGGCGTCGGCGCGCTGCTGGACCGGGCGATGGACGAGATCGGCCTGCCCCTGGTGGTGAAACCCAACCGGGGCGGGTCGGCCCTCGGCATCCGCCTGGTGGAGCGGGCCGACCAGCTTCCCGCGGCGCTGATGGCCGCCTTCGGCTACGACGACACCGTCCTGCTCGAGCGGCGCGTGGCCGGCACGGAGCTGGCGTTGGCGGTGGTCGACGGCCTGGCCACGCTGCCGGCCGTGGAGATCAGGCCAAAGGAGGGCTGGTACGACTTCGCCGCTCGCTACACCCACGGCGCGGCCGACTTCCGCGTGCCCGCCGAGATCGACCCGGCGGTGGCCGAGCACTGTCTCCAGGCTGCGCATGCCGCCCACCTCGCGCTCGGCTGCCGCGACCTCTCCCGGGTGGACGCGATCCTCGACGAGGACGGCGTGTGCCAGATCCTCGAGGTCAACACCGGCCCTGGCCTGACCACCACCAGCCTGGTGCCAATGGCCGCCGATGCCGCCGGCCTCTCCTTTGCCGACCTGGCCGTCCACCTCACCGACCGTGCGGTCGCCCGCCGGCCGCGGTAGCGGTAGCGGGCCGGGCGCCTAGACGGAGGCCGGCTCGGTGGCGCGGTCGCCGCGGAGCACTCGCGGCTCGTCGGCGGCCGACGGGTCCTCCGCCGCCGATGCCGGCGGATGCACGGTGTCGGGGACCTCGGCGCGGTCAAGGCCGATGGCGTCGCAGATCCGCTGCAGGTCGTCGAGGGTGGCGAACTCGATCATCACCTTGCCCTTGCGCTTGCCGAGCTGGACCCGCACCCGTGTCTCCAGACGATCCGACAGTCGCTCGGCGAGGTCGGCCATGCCCGGTGCCTGTATCACCGGCCGGGTCCTGGGTCGTTGTCGACCGGCCGGACCGAGGACCGGCTCGCCGAGCAGGACCCGCTGGGCCAGTTCCTCGGCCATCCGGACGGTCATCCCTTCGGCGACGATCCGGTCGGCGAGCAGCTCCTGCTGCTCCGGGTCCTTCAGCGAGGCGACGGTGCGGGCGTGGCCGGCCGAGAGGGTTCCGGCCGCGATCCGGCGCTGCACACCCGGCGGGAGGCGGAGCAGCCGCATGGCGTTGGTGATGACCGAGCGGCTCCGGCCGAGCCGCCCTGCCAGCTCCTCGTGGGTGATACCGAAGTCGGCCAGCAGATGCTCGTAGGCGGCGGCTTCCTCGAGCGGGTTGAGGTCCTTGCGGTGGATGTTCTCCAGCAGCGCATCGCGGAGCAGGAAGTCGTCCTCGGTGATGCGGACGACCGCGGGGATCCGTTGCTGGCCTGCCGCTCTGGCCGCCCGGACGCGGCGCTCCCCCATGACGATCTGGAAGCGCTCGCCGCGCGGGCGGACCACGATCGGCTGCAGCACCCCGACCGCCTCGATGCTGGCGGTCAGCTCCTGCAGCGACTCCTCGTCGAAGGCGCTTCGCGGCTGCCGCGGGTTGACATCGATCCGGTCCAGGGGGATCTCCTGGAAGGACGGCACCGACGGGTCCGCGGCCGGCTGCGGGAACGGTTCCCCGTCCTGGTCGAGCTCGGGCGCGCGGCGGGTGTCGTCCTGCGGGGTGCTCGGGATCAGCGCTTCCAGTCCACGGCCGAGGCCGCCACGACGTCGCATCAGCTGGCTCCTTCTGCGGTCGGCGCGAGCAGGCCACTTCGTTCCGCGAGCTCGAAGGCGAGGTCGCGGTACGCGATGCCACCACGCGAGAGGGGATCGTACAGGGCGATGGGCAGGCCATAGCCCGGTGCCTCCGAGAGGCGGACGCTTCTGGGAACCACGGTCTGGTAGACGAGGTCGCTGAAGTGCTTGCGAACCTCCTGAACGACCTGCTCGGCCAGGCGGGTGCGGCCGTCGTACATGGTCAGCACGATCCCCCCGATGCGCAGGTCGGGGTTGAGGTTGGCGCGGACCAGCTCGACGTTGCGGAGGAGCTGCCCGAGGCCCTCCAGCGCGTAGTACTCGCATTGGATCGGGATCAGCAGCTCGTTGGCGGCGGCGAGGGCGTTCACGGTGAGGAGGCCGAGCGACGGCGGGCAGTCGATCAGGACGCTGTCGTAGTACCCGTTGATGGCGGCGAGGGCCCGCCGCAGCCGGCCCTCGCGCGACATCGCGCTGACCAGCTCGACCTCGGCACCGGCCAGGTCGATGGTGCTCGGCAGCACGTGCAGGTTCGCCACGCTGGTCGCCCGGATCGCCGCGGTCGGCGCGGTCTCGCCGGTGAGGACGTCGTAGATCGACGGCTCGACGTCCCGGTGCTCGAGACCGAGTCCCGTGGAGGCGTTGCCCTGCGGGTCGAGGTCCACCACCAGGACCCGGGCGCCCGCCAGCGCAAGGTAGGCGCCGAGGTTGACCGCGGTGGTCGACTTCCCGACCCCGCCCTTCTGGTTGGCGACGGCAAGCACACGGTGCTGCCCGGTCGTGCTGGACTGGATTCGGAAGGTCACCCTGGCGCTCCGCGCCGCCTGCTCGCTGTCGACCTGGGCGATGGTCTCCGCCGGCTCGACCACCAGGTCGATCACCGCGTCGGCCTCCGGAACCACCACGGCATCTGCAGAAGTTTCACGTGAAACATCAGCTTGAGGGACGCCGTCCTGGTGCTGGCCGGCCTCGGCGGCGGCGCGAGACACCGCTGCCCGGACCGCGATCGCCGCCTCGTCCTCCATCTGCTCGTCTCCATCCCGTTGCTCGACCACATCACCACCTCCCCCCGTTTCGCGAGAAACGGAAGGGTC
>DASYRU010000130.1:0-1702 GCA_036004165.1 Actinomycetota bacterium | reverse complement strand
TCCTGCCTGGGGAACAGCTCGTCGAGGGGGCGGCCGAGGGCCGCCTCGGCGTCCTCGGCCTCGTCGGGGCGGATCTTGCGGATCACCGTGTTCATCGGGTGGTCGGCGCTGCCGGCGTCCACCGCCAGCCAGCGGACCCCGCGGTCGAGCACCCACTCGGCGAACTCCCGGGTCGGGCCCGGGTGGCGGACGAAGTAGCGGGTCTCGTCGACCTGGCTGCGGTCCACCCAGTTCTCGTTGTAGAAGCGGTGGTAGCCGGTGTGGATGATCAGGATGTCGTCGCGCCCGATGCGCAGGCCGGTGTCGCGTTCCCAGCGCTCGAAGTGCGCCGGCCCGTAGAGCTGGTAGTCGCCGACGCCCATCCGCTCCAGGTCCACCACCACCGCCGAGCCGACCAGCCACGAAAGCGGCAGCTCGCCGATCGTCCTGCCCGCCGACCAGAAGTGGACCGGCCCGTCCAGGTGGGTGCCGACGTGCAGCGTCGAGGTGATCTCCTGCCCGCCGACCTTGTCGAAGGCCAGCCGCTTGACCCACTTGATCGAGGGCCCGTCGTAGCTGGCGAACGCCGGCGTGTGCATGCTGAAGTCCTGCGACAGGTCGAGCACCCGCATGGTCTCGAACGCCACCTCCCGCCTCCCTTCCTTCCGGTAGGCGGCGACGCTATCCCACGGTGCCGCCCGCCGCGAGCAGGCTGGCGGCGGCGCCGATCCCGGCGGCGTAGGCGCGGCCGCTGCCGTGGCCCAGCCGCTGCAGGCGGCGCAGGCCGGCCGGCCAGGCCCGCTCCCCGGCGGGGCCGAGGTCCAGCAGCCGCCCGGCCGGCTCCGCCACCTGCCCGCGTGCCGCCAGCTCCAGCAGCGTGGCGGCCAGCGACGTGGTCCGCCCGGCCAGCCTGTCGGCGGGGACCAGGGCCGCCAGCAGCGCGGCCCGCCGGGCGGCGTCCAGGCCGGCGGCGGGGCCGAGGACCGCCACGGTGGCCGCCACCGCGGCCAGCAGGTCGTCGCCCTCCGGGGTGAGGCCGGGGCCGCGCCCCAGCAGCCGCTCGGCCGCCAGGCCGGCCGGGCCCGGGTCGCGCTCGAGCACGCCGCGCAGCAGCAGCTCCAGCGCGCCCGCCCCGCCCGCCTCCGCGGCGCTGGCGAGCCCGGCCCCCGCCAGCCCCCGCACCACCGCCGCCGGGTCCGCCACCGCCTCCACCCCCAGCGCCGCCAGCACCGCATCCCCCCGCCGCCCCACCGCCGCCCCCCCGGCGGTGGGGGAGGGGACGGTCGGGTCCCAGGCCGGCGGGTCGGCGGGATCCCAGGTGACCGAGACACCGGGCAGGTCGACGCGGCCGGGGACGCAGCGGGCGGCGCCACCGGCCACCTGCCCGGCGAGGGCGCCGGCGCCCCCCGTCAGGGCGACCGCGTTCGGCAGCAGGGGGACCTCGCGGGTGATGATGGTGAGCACGAACCCGCCGAGGTCGACCCAGGCGGCGGTCGCGCCGGCTCCGAGCACCCTGCCGTCGGCGCCGCCGGCCAGCCGCTCCAGCACCGGCACGGCGACCCGGTGGGCGGGAAGGACGACCCGTACCATCGTGGCCGTCTACGCTACTAGGGAGCAGGGCAATGTCGCCGAGGGGAGAGGGTGATCCCGTGGCCGATCAGGTCGCCGTCGTCGGGGAGCGGCCCGCGTCGATGGCACGGATGGTGCTCGACCGGGTTGCGGC
>DASYRU010000129.1:0-2731 GCA_036004165.1 Actinomycetota bacterium | reverse complement strand
TGGCTGGCGGTCCGGATCCTGCTGATCGCGCTGGCTGTCCACCTGCTCCTGCCGCAGCTGGCCGGGTTGGAGGCCAGCGGCCGGGCGCTGGCAAGGGCACGCCGGTGGTGGCTGCTGCCGCTCGCGCTGGGCCTCGAGGCGGCCAGCCTGTTGGCCTACGCCGAGCTGGTCCGGACCATGCTGCGCGCCGCCGGCCAGCCGGTCGCGCGTGGGCTGGTGCAGCGGGCGACGGTCGCCGGCTACGCGCTTGGCCGGACGCTGCCGGGTGGTTCCGTGGCGGCGCTGGCCGTGGTCGCGACCGAGTTGCGTGGCCTCGGGCTTCCCGCCGCCACCACCGCTTCGGCCCTGACGGCCAGCGGCCTGCTGTCAGCGGTGGTGCTCGCCCTGCTGCTGCTGGCCGGCGTGGCGCTCGCCCTGCTGACGGGCGAAGGCGCCGGCATCGCTCTCGGCGTGGCCGGGCTGGCGGTCCTGCTGGTGATCGCGGCCCTGGTTGCCCGCCCGACGTTGCAGCGGCCGCGGGCTCTTGGCCGCCTCGCCAAGCGGTCCGCCGCGGTGATCGCGCGGGGCCCGCTGCGCCGGTGGCTGGACCCGGTGAAGGTCGGGGACCAGGTCACCGAGGCCACGCACGGCCTTGGGGAGCTGGCCGGCCGGCCGGCCTCGCTGATCCGAGCCGGCGCGTGGGCGGCGGCAAACTGGCTGCTCGACCTGGCCGTCCTGGTGGCGATCACGGCCACGCTTGGCCCCGGCGTGCCGCTGTGGGGACTGCCGCTGGCCTACGTGCTCGGGCAGTGGACGGCGTCGCTGCCGTTGACGCCCGGCGGGGTCGGCCTGGTCGAACCCGCGATGACCGCTGCGCTGGTGGCCGCCGGTGTGCCCGCCGCCGTCGCCACCGCCAGCGTGCTCGGATGGCGGCTGGTCAGCAACTGGCTCCCCATCGGCGTCGGGTACGCGCTCCTGGCGACGCTGCGTGGCAGCCGCGCACGGCAGCGCGGTGTCCGGGTGAAGTAGCGCGCGCCGATCGTCTACGGCCCTGCCGCCTCCATCTCCTCGCTGTAGCGGCCGAACCGGGCGGCGCCGTTGAGCCTGGCACGGTGGTAGTAGGCCCGCTGAGCCGCCGGGCCGTTGGCGGGCTCGCCCTTCCAGGCCTTCAGCGCCGGGGCCTGGAGCGCGCGCCCGTAGGAGAAGCTGAGCTGCCACGGCTGCGGGCCGAGCCGGTTCATGGCGTCCAGGTGGGCGGTGGCCGCCTCATCGGACTGGCCGCCTGACAGGAACACGATGCCCGGCACCGACGCGGGCACGTTGTCGCGCAGGCAGCGGACGGTGGCCTCGGCGACCTCCTGCACGCCGGCCTGCTCGGGACCGTCGCTGCCCGACAGGACCATGTTCGGCTTGAGCAGCATGCCGTCGAAGCGGACGCGGTGCGCCCGCAGGGCTGCGAACACCGAGGCGAGGGTGTCGGCGGTCACCTCGAAGCAGCGCTGGATCGTGTGGCCGCCGTCCATCAGCACCTCCGGCTCGACGATCGGCACCAGCCCGGCCTCCTGGGACAGCGCGGCGAAGCGGGCGAGCGCCTCGGCGTTGGCGTCGATGCAGGTGCTGGTCGGGATCCCGTCGTCGATGGTGATGACCGCACGCCACTTGGTGAACTTCGCGCCCAGGTCGCGGTAGGAGGTCAGCCGGCCGCGGAGGCCGTCAAGGCCCTCGGTGACCTTCTCGCCGGGGAACCCTGGCAGCGCCGTGGTGCCCTTGTCCACCTTGATCCCCGGGATGATGCCCTGGCGGTCCAGCAGCACCGGGAAGGAGGTGCCGTCGGCCGCGGCCTGCCGGATCGTCTCGTCGAACAGGATCACGCCGCTGATGTACTCGCCGGCCCCCTCGGTGGCGAACAGCAACTCCCGGTAGGCCCGGCGATGTTCCTCGGTCGAGGGGACCTGGATGGACCGGAAGCGCTTCTCGATCGTCCCAGAGCTCTCGTCGGCCGCGAGGATGCCCTTCCCTGGCGCCACGATCGCCGTGGCGATCGTATTGAGGTCCTGCGTGTTCATCCTGTCCTCCTTGCGGACTCGATGGAGCGGGCCGGTGGAAGCTCTCCATCCGGCCGCCGTGCCCGGCGGCGGATACCGGCGAGCAGCCACGGCCACACCTCCTCGGGCGGTGACGTGATCGTCGCCACCTCCACATGGTGCCGGAGACGCCGGCACCTCGCGCGGCTGAGGCGGCAAGCAGGGCCGGTCGGCCCTCGCCGGGCGGGCCGACCGCCCCTGGGCCGCCCAACCGCCGAGCGTTAGCTTGGCGGCGGGCGACGATGCGAGCTCGAACGAGGTGAGCGTGGTGAACATGACGACCGTCCGGTCGATCTTCCGGCCCTTTGTGGTCAGCGTCGACGGCGACGAGCGGCTGGTGGACGCTGCCGTGCGCATGCAGAACGAGCAGGTCGGGTCGGTGGTCGTCATGGTCGGGGGGCGCTTCGCCGGCATCCTCACCGAGCGGGACCTCACCCGCGCGATCGCCGAAGGGGTCGACATGGAGTCGGCCACCGCGAGCGAGTACATGACCGCGACGCCGGCCGCCGTCGACCTCCACGCCGACGTCCACCAAGTGGCGGCCACCATGTTCGAGTACGAATGCCGCCATCTGCCGGTAGTCTCGGAGGGAGGCCGGCAGGTGATCGGCATGGTGTCGATCCGCGACCTGCTCGGCACCGCCATCCGGCTCGCCGAACCCTACTAGT
>DASYRU010000128.1:0-10924 GCA_036004165.1 Actinomycetota bacterium | reverse complement strand
GCCCGCCTGCTGCCCACCGCCGACCCGGACCGGCTCGCCTGGGCCTTCGACGGCGGCGACGCGCTGGACCGGGCGTGGTGGCCGATGGCGCGCTCCGCGGTCGAGCTGGCCACCGCCGGCCCGCTGGAGCGGATCAAGCGCTGCCGCCCCGGCTGCGGCTTCCTGTTCTTCGACGCCAGCAAGAACCGCATCCGCCGCTGGTGCAGCATGGAGGAGTGCGGCGGCCAGACCAAGGCCAGGCGCCAGACCGCCCGCCGGCGGGCCGCCCGCGCCAGCGCCTAACGGCGGCGCTTGCGTGCGTACATCCGGCTGTCGGCCTCGGCCCACGCCTGGCTGAGGCCGGCCCAGGGGCGGCGGGTGGCGTGGCCCACCGAGGCGCGCACGCCGGCGGCCTCCAGGGCCACCCGGATGCGCTCGGCGAGCACCGCCGCGGCACGCTCGTCGCACTCGACCGCCAGCACGCCGAACTCGTCGCCGCCGAGGCGGGCGACCACGTCGGCGGCGCGCTTGGTGGAGCCGATCACCTCGGCGGCCCGGCACAGCAGGCGGTCGCCGGCAAGGTGCCCGTCGGCGTCGTTGACCAGCTTCAGCTCGTCCAGGTCGATGGCGACCAGCGAGGCGGGCGAGCCGTAGCGGCGGCAGCGGGCCTCCTCGGCGTCTCGCAGCCGGTCCCAGGCGCGGCGGTTGCCGACGCCGGTGAGCGGGTCGGTGAGCGAGTCCAGCTCGGCCCGCTCGAAGCGCCCCCGCAGCTTCTGGCGGTCCGCCTCCAGGTCGAGCAGGCTGGCGAGCAGCCGACCGAGCAGCTCGATGGTGGGCAGCTCGCCGGCCAGGCCCGGCCGCGTGGGCGCCGGGTCGATGCCGCAGAGACAGCCGAGCAGGCGCCCGTCGGGCCCTGCACCGGGATGCCGGCGAACGCCCCGACCGGCAGGCCCCGCAGGCGGTCGGTGCCGGCGTAGGCGTAGGCGTCGACCTCGGCGACCGGCGGCGCCACCCGGGGCCCGCGGCCCTCCAGCAGCGCCCGCACCGGCAGCTCGCCGTCGGCCAGCCGGTCGCCGGGGCCGATGCCGTAGTGGCGGTCGCGGGCGGCCAGCACCGTCCAGCCGTCGCCGCCGGTCCCCAGCAACAGCCAGCAGCCCAGACCGGTGCGGTCCCGCAGGCCCTCCAGCGCCTCCTCGACCGCCGGCCGGAACGCCACGCTACCCCCTGCTGCATGGCGGCAGGCGCTGCCTACTCGCCGGCGGCCTTCTTGCGCCGCCGGCTGCCGCCCTTGGACTCGGCCGCGGCCGGCTTGCCGGACTTGGCAGCCTCCACGCTGGCGCGCAGCGCCTCCATCAGGTCCACCACCTTGGAGGGCTCGGCCTCCTCGGCGTAGGTGATCTCCTCGCCCTGGATCTTCTTAGCGACCAGCTCCTCCAGGGCGGCCCGGTACTCGTCGTGGAACTCGTCCGGCTTGAACGCGTCGGTGAGGCTGTCGATCAGGCTGCGGGCCATGCGGATCTCCTGCGGCCGCAGCTCGACCGACTCGTCCAGCACGTCGAACTTGGGGACGCGGAGCTCGTCGGGCCAGTACATCGTCTCCAGCACGAACACGTTGTCGCGCAGCCGCAGGGTGGCCAGGTGCTCCTTGTCGCGGAAGGCGACCTTGGCGAGCGCCACCTTGCCGTCGTCGGCCATGGCCTCGCGGAGCAGGTGGTAGGCCTTGACGCCGGTGCCCTCCGGGACCAGGTAGTAGGACTTCTGGAAGTAGATCGGGTCGATCTCCTCGGCCTCGACGAACCGTTCGATCTCGATGGCCTTGGTGGTCGGCAACGGCAGCGAGTCCAGCTCCTCGTCGGTCAGGGTGACGTAGTGGTCCTTCTCGTACTCGTAGCCCTTGACGATCTCGCCGTAGTCGACTTCCTCGCCGTCGACCGAGCAGACCCGCTTGTAGCGGATCCGGCCGCCGTCGGGGGCGTGGAGCTGGTGGAACCGGAGGCTCTTCTCCTCGGTGGCCCCGTACACGCGCACCGGGATGGTGACCAGCCCGAAGGAGATCGCCCCCTTCCAGATCGTCTTCATCTGCCAGGCCTCCTTGACACCGGGGAGCACCGCGACTGCGGCGGCCCGTCGAAGGCGGCGGGTACGGACCACGACCACTGTACGCTGGCAAGCAGTCCAACTGAAGGAGGCTCGCTGCAGTGGCCAGCGGCAAGCGCCGCCGCCTGCCCTTCCCCTCGCCGCTGCCGGCGGCGAAGGCGGGCGACGCCTGGCGGCTGGAGGCCGAGGGCCGCGAGCTGCGCCTCTCCAACCTGAGCAAGCCGTACTGGCCGGAGGACGGCATCACCAAGGGCGACCTGCTCGCCTACTACTGGAACGTGGCCGAGCTGATCCTGCCGCACCTGCGCGACCGGCCGCTGACCATGAAGCGCATGCCGGACGGCCTGGCCGGCCAGCCGTTCTACGAGAAGCAGGTGCCGGCGCACGCCCCCGACTGGCTGCCGACCGCGGCCGTGCCGAGCGAGGAAGAGTCGAGGGTGGTCGAGTTCGTTGTCGTGCAGGACCTGCCGAGCCTGCTGTACGTCGTCAACCTCGGCTGCATCGAGATGCACCCGCTGCACGCCAGGGCCGGCTCGCTGGACCGGCCCGACTACGCCTTCTTCGACCTCGACCCGTTCCCTCCCTACACCTATGCCGACGTGCTCGCGGTCGCCAAGCTGGTCAAGGTGGTGCTGGACGGCCTCGGCCTGCGCGGCTACCCGAAGACCTCAGGGGCCACCGGGATGCAGGTGTTCGTGCCGCTGGACGGCACCCACACCCACACCGACGCGCGCGAGTTCGTGGAGCGGGTCGGCAGGCTGGTGGTCCGCGCCTACCCGGAGAAGGCCACCATGGCCTGGCCGCTGGCCGAGCGGACGGGAAAGATCTTCATCGACCACCAGATGAACCGCCCTGGGGCCAACATCGCCAGCGTCTACTCGCTGCGGCCGCTGCCCGGCGCGCCCGTCTCGACCCCGCTCGACTGGGAGGAGTTGGACGAGGACCTGGAACCGGGCGACTTCCGCATCGACAACGTCTGGGAGCGGTTCGCGGCCGGGGACCGCTTCGCGCCGGTCCAGACCCACAAGCAGTCGCTGGCGGCGGCGATGGAGGCGCTCGGGCTGACCGCGGCGGCCGAGCGCACGCCGCGCCAGCGCGATCGGCCGCGCTTCCCTGCCAGCGGCTCGCCCCGTCCCTCCTCGAGGGCGGCGCTGGACGAGTACGCCGCCAAGCGGGACTTCGGCCGCACCCCAGAGCCGCACGGCTCCGGGCTGCCCGCGGAGGCCCATCCGGCGGGGCTCACCGAGGTCGCGCCCCTCGAGCCCGGCCGGCGGTTCACCATCCAGCAGCACCACGCCCGCCGCCTCCACCACGACGTGCGCTTCGAACGCGACGGGGTGCTGGTGTCGTTCGCGGTGCCGAAGCGCCTGCCGGAGGAGCCGGGCGTCCGCCACCTCGCCGTCAACACCGAGGACCACCCGCTCGACTACCTGACCTTCAGCGGCACCATCCCCGCCGGCGAGTACGGCGGCGGCGAGGTGCGCCTGTTCGACCTCGGCACCTACGAGCCGGTCGAGGTGGGCGACGGCAAGCTCACCGTCCGCCTCCACGGCAGCCGCTACCGGGGCGCCGAGTACCACTTCTTCCGGACCAGGGACAACGACTGGCTGGTGATCCTCGGCGGCAAGCTGTCGCTGCCCCAGCCGGCCCCGCCGCCCACCTACGAGCCGATGATGGCGGTGCTCAACGCGACCCCGTTCGACGGCGACGGCTGGCTGTTCGAGGTCAAGTGGGACGGCCACCGCTGCCTGGCCAACCTGGGCCGGGCGACGCGCCTCACCTCCCGCACCGGGCGCGACGTCACCGGCCAGTTCCCGGAGCTGATCGACCTGCACCGCCAGCTCGCCGCCCGCAACGCGGTGGTCGACGGCGAGGTGGTCGCGCTCGACCGCGACGGCCGGCCCTCCTTCGAGCGCATGCAGGACCGCTTCCACCGCGCACCCGAGGAGCTGAACCGCAACAAGGGCAGGGTGCCGATCCAGTTCCTCGCCTTCGACCTGCTGTGGCTGGACGGCGTGCCCCTGCTCGACCTCCCGCTGGCCGAGCGGCGGGCCCGGCTGGCCGAGGTGCTGGTCGAGACCAGGGACGTGCGCCTCTCCCAGGTGGTCGAGGGCCGCGGCGTGGCCTTCTTCGAGCAGGCGAGGGGCCTCGGGCTGGAGGGGGTGGTGGCCAAGCGGGCGGCCAGCCTCTACCGGCCGGGCACGCGCTCGCCCGACTGGCGCAAGGTCAAGGCCCTGCGCCGCCAGGACTGCGTGATCGTCGGCTGGACGCCCGGGCAGGGCGGCCGCGCCGCCACCCTCGGGTCGTTGCTGCTGGCCGTCTACGACGGCGAGCGGTTCCGCTACGCCGGCAACGTCGGCACCGGCTTCACCCACGCGTTCCTGGCCGAGCTGCTGGCCGACCTGGCCGAGCGGGAGGTCTCCGAACCCCAGTTCCAGGGCGCCCCCCGCCTGCGCGGCGCCCGCTTCGCGCGTCCAGAGCTGGTCTGCGAGGTCGAGTACCTGAAGTGGACCGGCGACGGCAAGCTGCGGGCCGCCTCGTTCAAGGGGCTGCGCCCGGACAAGCT
Source organism: Actinomycetota bacterium (assembly GCA_036004165.1). Classification (GTDB taxonomy): domain Bacteria; phylum Actinomycetota; class CALGFH01; order CALGFH01; family CALGFH01; genus CALGFH01. The sequence continues at coordinate 6,282 of DASYRU010000128.1, read as the reverse complement.
TCCCACCGACTGCCGCCGCGAGGACCCGGTGGCGGCGCCCGGCTAGGCAGGAAGGATCGCGACCAGGCAGAATGGCGTCAAGTCAGCATGTGAGCGAACGCCGCCAGGCGGCGGCAGGTCAGGACGGCGAACGTATGGGTGCCCACATCCTGGTCGTCGACGACGATCCGCTGTTGGCCGCGGCCCTCCGTCGCCCACTCGCCTACGAGGGGTTCGAGGTGGAGGTGGCCGTCTCCGGGGAGGAGGCCCTGAACCGTGCCCTCGACCACCCGCCCGACCTGGTCATCCTGGACGTGCTGCTGCCGGGCATCGACGGGCTCGAGGTCTGCCGCCGGCTGCGCCAGGCCGGCGACGTGGCCGTGCTGATGCTGACCGCCCGCAGCGAGGTGCCGGAGCGGGTCGCGGGGTTCGAGGCGGGCGCCGACGACTACCTGGTCAAGCCGTTCGCCTTCGAGGAGCTGCTGGTGCGGGTCAAGGCGCTGCTGCGCCGTGGCCGCAACGGCGGCGGCGCGGCCGAGCTGCGCTTCGGCGACCTGCGCATGGACCGCTCCACCCACGAGGTCTGGCGGGGGGAGCGGACGATCTCGCTCACCAGGCAGGAGTTCGACCTGCTGGCGCTGTTCCTGGAGCACCCGCGGCAGGTGCTGACCCGCTCCACGATCCTGGAGCGGGTGTGGGACTACGACTTCGGCCGCGACTCCAACGTCCTCGAGGTCTACGTCGGCTACCTCCGCCGCAAGCTGGAGGCGGAGGACGAGCAGCGGGTCATCCACACCGTCCGCGGGGTCGGCTACGTGCTCCGCGAGGACCCGGACGGTGTCAGGTGATCGGCCTGATCAGCTTCAGGGCGCGGCTCACGCTCGCCTACCTGCTGCTGCTCACCCTGGCCCTGTCCGCCTTCGGGCTGGGCGTCTACGCCTACGTCGACCGCAACCTCCACCAGGAGTTCTACGGCTCGGTGCAGCGCCAGGGCGTCCAGCTCTCCCACGTGCTCACCACCTACGACACCGCCAACACGGTCGGCTCGTCGATCCTCGACCAGTGGACCAGGGACCAGGAGGCCGACACCTACATCGTGGTGGAGACCCGCAAGGACAACGAGCGGACGCTCGCCCCGGTGGCCAAGCACCCGGCCACGGCGCTGGTCGACCGGGAGCTGCCGGAGGTGCCGACCGGCCGGGTCACCATCGTCGCGCGTGAGGGCAACGACCTCGGCCTGCCGCTGGCGGTGTACGCCGAGACGTTCAAGGCGAGCATCTCGAAGGGGCGGCCCCGCGACGCCTCGCCGGACGCGCCGGCGGTCGACACGATCAAGGGCCGGGTGACGGTGGCCCGCTCGCTGGCCGGCGTGGAGCGTTCGCTGCGCCTGCTGCGCACGATCCTGCTCGGCGGCGGTCTGGCGGTGCTGCTGGTCGCCGCCCTCCTCGGCCTCGGGCTCGCCGCCGCCCTGCTGCGGCCGCTCGGTCGCATGCGGGCCACCGCCCAGCGGATCGGCGACGACCGCGACTTCTCGCGCCGCATGCCGGTGGAGGGCAACCTCCACGACGAGCTCGGCCGCCTGTCGCGGTCGTTCAACCAGATGCTGGCCGAGCTGGAGCAGTCCAACCTCGACCTGAAGACCACGCTGAACGCCCAGCGCCGCTTCGTCGCCGACGCCTCCCACGAGCTGCGCACGCCGCTGACGGCGATCCGCACCAACGTCGAGTTCCTCACCAGGGTGCCCGGCGCACGCACCGAGGACCGCGCCGCCGCCCTCCACGACGTGCTCGCCGAGCTGCGCCGGATGGAGTCGCTGGTCGGCGACCTGCTCGCCCTGGCCCGGCTGGAGGCCGCCTCGCGTCAGCCCCGGCGCGCCTTCCGGCTCGACCACCTGCTGGTCGACGTCCACCGCGACGCGCTGCGGGTCGCGCCGCCCGGGGTGGAGGTCTCGCTCGACCCGGTTCCCGAGGTGTGGGTCTCCGGCGACCGCGACGACCTGCGCCGGGCGGTCTGGAACCTGGTCGACAACGCCCTCAAGTACACCAGGGCCGGCCGGGTCGACCTGCGGCTGCGCGCCACCGACGGCCTCGCCGAGCTGGCCGTCCGCGACACCGGGATCGGCATCGCCGAGGCCCACCTGGAGCACGTGTTCGACCGCTTCTGGCGCGCCCCTGGCGTGCGCGGCACGGCGGGGTCGGGGCTGGGCCTGGCGATCACCAGGTGGGTCGCCCAGGCGCACGACGGCACGGTCGCGGTCGAGTCGACGCTCGGCAAGGGCACCAGCTTCGTGGTCAGGCTCCCGGCCCGCGGGCGCGACGGCGGGCGGGCCCACCGGCCGTCCGGCCAGCTGATCGGTGTCAACCGCGCGACCGCCACGGGACAGCATTCTTAACAGCTCCCTAAGCTGTTCTCATCCTGCTCTCAGGGACGCCGGGTAGAACCGTGACCTCCGCGACGGACGGGCGTGGGCGGCCGCAAGGTCAGCCGCCCGGTCGTGGCGGCCTTGCCCGAGGCCCGGATGGTGGGACGAGGCCGGAGTTCGCTCCGGCCTCGGGGCCCCGAGGTTACGGGCCGCCTCTGCGCGCAAGCCAGCAGGGCGACCTTGCCGTGCCATGGAGATGGGTCGTGCCGGATCGCGCAGGGCACGCTAAGGTGGAAAAACCGGCCGCGGTCCCGTGGCCGCCGTCCCACGGCAAGGAGCCAGCCACGGTGACCGAGCAACAACCCCGGCTCGCCACGGTCGGCGCCACCACCGAAGCCCGCACGCGTCTCGAGGCGGCGTTGTTTGAGATCAAGCGGGTGATCGTGGGGCAGGAGGGGATGCTGGAGCGGGTGCTGGTGGCGCTGCTGGCGGGGGGGCACCTGCTGCTGGAGGGCGTGCCCGGGCTGGCCAAGACCCGCACCATCGCCACCCTCGCCCAGGTCCTGGGCGGCACCTTCCACCGGATCCAGTTCACCCCCGACCTGGTCCCAAGCGACCTGGTGGGGACCAGGATCTGGCGGCCCGACACCGGCAACTTCGAGACCGAGACCGGCCCGGTGTTCTGCAACTTCCTGCTGGCCGATGAGATCAACCGCGCCCCCGCCAAGGTCCAGTCGGCGCTGCTGGAGGTGATGCAGGAACAGCAGGTCACCATCGGCAAGCACACCTACCCCGTCGCCGACCCCTTCCTGGTGCTGGCCACCCAGAACCCGATCGAGCAGGACGGCACCTACCCGCTGCCCGAAGCGCAGGTGGACCGGTTCATGATGAAGGTGGTGGTCGACTACCCCCACTTCTCCGAGGAGCTGCAGATCGTCGCCCGCTCCCTCGTGGATCCACCGCAGGGGGCGCGGGTGTTGTCGGCCGAGCAGCTGCACAGCTTCCAGCGGCAGACCCGCGGGGTGTATGTGGACCGGCTGGTGGCCGAGTACGCGGTGGCACTGTGCGAGGCCACCCGCACCCCCGCCAGCTACCAGCTGCCGGATCTGGCGCCGTATATCGCCTATGGGGCCAGCCCGCGGGGGTCGATCAACCTGGTCGCCGGCGCGCGGGCGCTGGCAATCTTGCGGGGCAGGGGGTATGCGTTGCCGCAGGATGTCCAGCAGCTGGCCCGCGACGTGCTCAGGCACCGGCTGGTGCTGACCTACCAGGCCCTGGCCGAGGGTGTCACCGCCGACGCCATCCTGCACGCGGTCCTTTCGCAGATCCCGATCCCCCGCATCGACCTGGCCCACGAGCAACCAGCATGAGCCGCCCCCCGACCCCGATCCCCCATCCGAGCGGGACCGACCCGCTCGGCATCGTCCGGACGCCGGACCGGCCAGGTCCCGGGCCGACACCGGAGGCCCTGCTGCGGGCGCTCGACGTGGTCGTCCGCCGGCGCGTGGAGGCGCTGCTGACGGGAGACCACCGCTCCACCGCGATCGGCATCGGCAGCGAGCTGGCGCAGATCCGGCTCTACCAGCCGGGCGACGACGTCCGCCGGATCGACTGGAACGTCACCGCCCGGACCCAGGAGCCCCACGTGCGCGACCAGGTCGCCGAGCGGGCCCTGGTGAGCTGGCTGGTGCTCGACACGTCGGCCTCGATGAGCTTCGGCACCGCCGACCGGCGCAAGGCCGACGTGGCCGAGGGGGTCGCCCTGGCCGTTGGCCACGTCGGCACCCACCATGGCAACCGGCTCGGGGTGGTCACCTTCGGTGACGGCGACCCGCTGGCGATCCCGCCAAGGCAGGGCCGGCCCGGCCTGCTCGGCGTGCTGGCCATGCTGCGCCGCGAGCCCAGACTCGACGGCGGCGGGGCCACCTCGTTGGGGGAGGCGCTGACCCGCACCGGCCGCTTCGCCAGCAGCCGCGCGCTGATCTTCGTGGTCAGCGACTTCCGCGGGCCCCGCGACTGGCGCGGCCCGCTGATCGAGCTCGCCGGCCGGCATGACGTGGTCGCGGTGGAGATCCGCGACCCTCGCGAGCAGGAGCTGCCCGACGTGGGCGAGCTGTGGCTGGTCGACCCCGAGACCGGCCGCCAGCTCAGGGTGGACACCAGCCGCCGCCGGCTGCGCGAGCGGTTCGCGGCCGCCGCCACCGCCGAACGCGACGAGCTGGCCGCCGAGCTGCGATCGACCGGCGCCGACCACCTGGTGCTGTGGACGGCGGGCGACTGGTTGCGGACCTTCGCCGGCTTCCTGCGTCACCGTGCCGTCGGCCCCGGTGGCGCCGCCCGCGGGCCGACGCCGGTGGCGGCGGGGGCCGCACGCGCCGGTCCCCTGACCGACCGGGGCACCCCCGTCGGGTTCCCCGGCCCCAGTGGACGGGACTGGACCGGACCGCCTACCGGCTGGGCCGTCGTGGGGTTCCCCGAACCCCTCCGGCCCGCTCACGAGGGGTCGGGCGCGCGCGGGCCGGCGTCGGCGGCGGTCTGGCCCGGTTGCCGCCCGGCCCGCTCGGAACGGCCGAGCAGGAACGCCAGCAGCAGGCCACCGACCACGATGCAGGAGTCGGCCAGGTTGAACACCGGCCAGATGCCGACCTTGATGAAGTCGACCACCTCGCCGCGGAGGGGAACCTCACCCCGGAACAGCCGGTCGCCGAGGTTGCCGAGCGCCCCGCCGAGGACCAGGCCGAGCGCCAGCAGCACCGGGAGGCCCTGGGTGCGGCGGGAGGCGTAGACGATCCCGCCGATGATCACGACCGCCATCACCGCGAAGAACAGCGGCGCGCCGGTCAGCAGCGAGAAGGCGCCGCCGGAGTTGGTGGTGTAGCGCAGCTCGACGAAGCTGCCGACCAGCCTGAGCGGCGGGCGGCCGGCCAGGCCGCGGACCACCAGGTACTTGCTGAGCTGATCGGCGGCGAGCACCACCGCGGCGGTGCCGTACAGGACGGCGTGGCGGGCGGCCTGCCCTGGCATGTCAGCGCAGCCGGCCCCGGAGGCGGGCGTCGGCGAGGCAGAGGGTGGCGTACGGCAGCGCGTCGAGGCGGTCGGCCTCGATCGGCTTGCCGCACGCCTCGCAGCGGCCGTAGCTGCCGTCGTCGATGCGCGCCAGGGCGTGCTTCACCTTCTCGATGAGGTCCTTGACGTTGCCGACCAGCGAGAGGTCACGCTCGCGCTCGAAGGTGTAGCTGCCGGCGTCGGCGTGCTCCTCGTCGAAGCCGACCTCACCGGCCGCCTCGGCCATGCTCGCGTTGGTCGCCTCCTCCAGGTCGTCGCGCTGGCGGTTCAGCTCGGCCAACTCGGCCTCCAGCCGCTTACGGTAGGCCTGCTGGTCGCGCTTGGTGACGATCGAGCGGTGGCCGCGCTGGCGGGGCGCAGGGCCGGAGCGGGCGTCGCCGGCCTTGCCGGCCCGCTTGCGGGCGACCCCACGGGGCGACCCGGCGGCCGCGGGCTGCTCCCTGGCCGTGGTGGCCCTTGGGCTGGCGGGCTTCTTGCGTGCCATGGCGGTCCTCCGCGTCCATCCGTCCCTAGCTTCCCGGTGATCCCGGATCCCGCGGGGCGGCGGACCAGTCGCCGCCGCGCCATGCGGCCCGGCGGCGCGCCGCCATCGAGAGCGCGCTCCTGGGTGCCCGGCATAGTACCAACCAAGGCCCCGCCGGCGCGGCCGGCGGTGGCTGCGGCGGCCTCCTTGGGCAAGGCTGGACCCGTGGGGTGGCCGCGGGCAATGCGGTTGCTTGGCGGGGTAGACTCGCGGTACAGGCGACGACGGGAACGAGTAGGGGGCGGCACGGCCGCCAGCGAGCCGGGGACGGTGGAAGCCCGGTGGCACGGCGCCCGCGAAGATCCTCCCCGAGCCGCTGCCCGAACGGCGGAAGCCGGCCCATCGGGCCCTC
>DASYRU010000127.1:0-2244 GCA_036004165.1 Actinomycetota bacterium | reverse complement strand
CTCGGGGCGGTGCCGAACTCCAGGGTGCCCGGGGCCACGAACAGGATGTTGGAGCCGAGCGAGCCGACCGCCGAGGTGACCTCGTTGCGGGCGCCGGTGCCGATGGCCACCAGCAGGACGACGCTCATCACGCCGATGACCACGCCGAGCATGGTCAGCCCGGAGCGGAGCTTGTTGGCCCGCAGCGCCTCCCACGCGACCCTCGCCGCCTCAGCGAGTCTCATGGGACATCCCCTCGGCTGGGGCCGGGCGACCGTCGTGGAGGAGCACCCTGCGGTGGAAGTGGGCCGCCACCCCGGCGTCGTGGGTGACCACCACCACCGCCACGCCACGCTCGTCGTGCAGGCGGGCGAGCAGCCCGATCACCTCCTCGCCGGAGCGCGAGTCGAGGTTGCCGGTGGGCTCGTCGGCCAGCAGCATCGCGGGCTCGGTGACCAGCGCCCTGGCGATCGCCACCCGCTGCTGCTCGCCGCCGGACAGCTGCGAGGGCCGGTGCTGCAGGCGGTGGCCGAGCCCCACCGACTCGAGCGCCCGCACCGCCAGACGCCGCCGCTCGGCGCGCCCGAGCCCCCGGTAGACCAGCGGCAGGCCGACGTTGGCGACGGCCGGCGTCCGCGGCAGGAGCTGGAAGTTCTGGAAGACGAAGCCGACCACCCGGTTGCGCACCTCGGCCAGCTCGTCGTCGGAGAGCCTCGCGACGTCCCTGCCCTGGAACGCGAGCGTGCCGCTGGTCGGCCGGTCCAGGCCGCCGAGCAGCCCCAGCAGGGTCGACTTGCCCGACCCGCTCGGCCCCATGATCGCCAACGAATCCCCCTGCTCAATAGTCAGATCGACCCCGTCAAGTGCTCGTACCTCAACCCCGTCAAGGCGGTACACCTTGGTAACGCCGATCGCCTCCACAACGGGAAAGCTTCCGGGATCGCCTGCCGGCGGGGCCATCGTTAGGTGCCCGGCCAGTCCTGGCCGTCGCGGAGGCGCTCGGCCCCGCGGGACACCACCCGCTCGCCCTCACGCAGCCCGGAGGCGACCGCCACCCGGTCCTCGCCGTCCGCGGCGACCTGGACCGGCCGCAGGTGGACCTTGCCGTCCTCGACCACGAACACCGCCTGGCCGCCGCTGCGGCCGACCAGGGCCGAGCCGGGCACCGAGAGCTTGCCGACCGCCCGCCTGACCTCGATGGCGGCGGTGGCGGTCATCCCCACCCTCGGCCGTGGGGACGGCTCCTCCCCGCCGCCGCGCAGGACCTCGCCGAGGGCCAGGTCGACCTGGTAGGTGACGCCCCCGGCGGCCGACTGGCCGCCCGAAGGGGCGACCGCGACGCGACGCACCCTGGCCGCGAAGGCGGCGTCGGGGAAGGCGTCCAGCTCGACCTCGGCCCGCTGCCCGGATCGGACCAGGGCGATGTCGGTCTCGTCGACCTCGGCGGCCACCAGCAGGCCGCTGACGTCGAAGACGGTGGCCACCGTCTGGCCGGCGGCCACCTCCGACCCGACCCGCAGGACCGGACCGGCCTGGTCGCCGCTCCCGCCGGCGCCGCCGGCCAGCCCCTGCAGGGCCTCCTCGGCGCCCTCCGGCAGCGACGGCAGGCTCGGCACGGTGGCGCTGGCTCCGGTCGAGGTGTGGCCGAGCTGGACGGTGCCGGCGAGCGGCGCCCGCAGGACCAGGCGCCGCTGCTGGTCCTTTGCCAGCTCAAGCGCCAGTTCCGCCTGGCCGCGCTGGGCGGCGGTGGCCGCCTCGAGCGAGCGTCGCAGCGCGTCCGCCTGGGCGTCGGCGGCGGCGGCGGCATCGCTGGCGGCCTGGTCGGACTCGCGCTGCAGCTCGGCCACCCGGATCTGCGCCTGGTCGATCCTGGCCTGCAGGCGGCGTCGCTGGGGTTCGGGCAGCAGCGGCAGCGCCGACCGGAGAGCGGCGATCACCGCGGCGCTGGTCGCGGTGACCTGCGACTGGACCTGCTGGAAGGCGGCAAGGGCGGGGCCGGTCGGCAGGGTCGGAGCCACCCCACCGAGCGAGGAGGCCGCGTCGACCGCGGCCTGGGCCTGCCTGACCTGATCGTCGACCTGCTCGGAGGAGAGCCGGGCAACGAGCTGGCCGCGGCGCAGCCGCTGCCCGTCGCGCACGGCCAGCCGCTCCACGCGGGCGGCGGCCGGCGCCTTCAGGTCGGCCTGCCCCGCCGCCTGCACCGAGCCCGGCGCGCTGACCCGCTCCACCACCTCGGCCGGGCGGACCGCCTCGGCGGCGAAGCGG
>DASYRU010000126.1:0-6195 GCA_036004165.1 Actinomycetota bacterium | reverse complement strand
CCAGCACCGGCAGCGGCCAGCGGCGGCGGACGACCAGCGCCAGCGGCCCGAGCGACAGCAGCAGGAAGCCGAGCGCGTCCGTCGACCGCCAGCTGGTCAGGTTGACCCCGGTGACGCCCGACAGGAACGCGGCGGAGAAGTTGACCGCGAGGATGGCGAGGGCGAGCAGCCCGTCGGCCACCCAGCTGCGGGCGGGCATCCGCCCGGTCCAGCGCCTCCAGTCCATGCCAAGCACGATAGGTCAGCCGGCGGCCGCCGGCATCCGTCCGGCCGCGTAGCTCCCGACGGCCACCCTACGCCCGCACGCGTAGCGCCCATCCCCACCGCCCACCTGGTGCTGGCTTGTGGCGCGTGCACCGCGGCGGGCACACTCGCCGGCATGGCGATCGAGGCGGTGGTGTTCGACCTGGACGGCGTCCTGATCGAGGGCGAGGAGGTCTGGGACGCCGTCCGCCAGGAGCTGGTCCGCGAGCGGGGCGGGCGCTGGGCCGCGGATGCGCAGGCCGCGATGATGGGGATGAGCTCCCCGGAGTGGTCCAGCTACATGGCCGAGGAGCTGGGGGTGCCGATGGCGCCGGCGGCGATCGCCGAGGCGACGGTCGCCCGGGTCGTCGCCCGCTACGCACAGGAGCTGCCGCTGGTGGACGGCGCCGTGGAGGTGGTCGAGGCGCTGGCGCGACGCTGGCCGCTCGGCCTGGCCAGCTCGGCCAACCGGCCGGTCATCGACCTGGTGCTCGAGCGCTCCGGGCTGGCCGGCAGGTTCCGGGTCACGATCTCCAGCGAGGAGGTGGCCCGCGGCAAGCCGGCCCCGGACGTCTACCTGGAGGCGGCCGCCCGGCTCGGCGTCGCCCCCGCCGGCTGCGCCGCGGTCGAGGACTCCGCCAACGGGCTGCGGGCGGCGGCGGCCGCCGGCATGCGGGTGGTAGCGGTCCCCAACCGCCGTTTCCCACCCACCCGCGAGCTGCTGGAGGCGGCCGACCTGGTCGTCGACGACCTGCGCGGCATCACCCCAGAGGCGCTCGAACGGCTGGGCGCGTGACCGTCACCTTGGCCCCTACGCTGGCGAGGAGATGAACGTGGACCTTTCCGCGGCAAACGACTTCATGGCTGCGCACGCGCGCATCCTGGACCGCCGCCGCCTCGAGCTGCTGAACGGGAGGGCAGATGCTTCCGCGGTGCTGGCCGCCCTGCGCGCATACCGCAATCCCGACGGCGGCTACGGGCATGGCCTCGAGCCCGACCTGCGGGCGCCCGAAAGCCAGCCCGCCGCAGCGCTGCACGCCTTCGAGGTCTTCGCCGAGGTCGCCCCCGTGACCGCGCTGGAGGCCGCCGAGCTGTGCGATTGGCTCGACGCCATCGCGCTCCCCGACGGCGGGCTGCCGTTCGCGCTCCCGATCGAGAACCCCAGCGGCAGCGCGCCGCTGTGGGCGCACGCCGACCCGCATGCCTTCTCGCTCCAGATCACGGCGATCGTCGCTGCAAATGCGAACCGGGTCGCCGCGCACGACCCGGCGGTCGCCGCCCATCCCTGGCTCGCCCGGGCAACGAGCCGCTGCCTCGCCGCGATCGCCGCGCTCGAGGCCGCTCCCCCGGCGTACGAGCTCGCGTTCGCGGTGCGGCTCCTGGACGCCGTGCACGACCGGGACGCCGCCGCGCCGGCACTGCTGGCTCGCCTCGGCGAGTACGTCCCCGAGGACGGCAGGCTGCGCGTGGTGGGCGGTCGCCCCGACGAGACCCTGTGGCCGCTCGACCTCGCTCCCGAGCCCGGTCGACCCGCGCGGACCATCCTCGACGAGGCGGCGGTCGCAGCCGACCTCGAACGCCTCGCCGGCGAACAGCTCGAGGACGGCGGTTGGACGGTCGACTTCCAGAGCTACTCACCAGCCGCGGCGCTGGAGTGGCGCGGCTACGCGACGGTGCGCGCGGTCTCCGTCCTGCGCGACAACGCGATGATCGACGCGCCGGCGCAGCACCGCGGCGCAACCCGGTCGATCGACCTCGACCCGGCCTGACCGGGCCTGGCATACTGCCGGTATGACCTGGAGTCTGCTGCTCGTCTAGGCCACGGGCGCCGCATCGGCGCTCGTGGCGGACCCCTCGTGCCCTGGCCGGGGGGTCTTTGGTTTCAGGAGGTGCGATCCGATGGCCGGGTACGACCCGATCGAGGTCCAGGCTCGCTGGCAGGCGCGTTGGGCGCGCGACCACCTGTACGAGCTGGACCTCGATCGGCTGCGCCCCGACGAGAAGTTCTACAACCTGGTCGAGTTCCCCTACCCGTCGGCCGAGGGGCTGCACGTCGGCCACACCTACACCTACTCCGGCGCCGACACCCTGGGGCGCTGGCTGCGGATGCGTGGCCGCAAGGTGTTCCAGCCGATCGGCTTCGACGCCTTCGGCATCCACACCGAGAACTACGCCCTGCAGGTGGGCGAGGACCCGACCACGCTGACTGCCCGGACGGTCGAACGCTACCGGGGGCAGCTGGAGCGGCTGGGGGCGGCCTGGGACTGGCGCCACGAGGTGGTCACCAGCGACCCGGCCTACTACCGCTGGACCCAGTGGGTGTTCCTGCGGCTGTACCGGGCCGGGCTGGCCGTGCGGCGGGAGGCGCCGGTGGTGTGGTGCCCCTCCTGCCTCACCGTGCTGGCCAACGAGCAGCTGGAGGGGGACCGCTGCGAGCGCTGCGGCACCAGGGTCACCCAGCGGACCCTGCGCCAGTGGTTCCTGCGCATGACCGCCTACGCCGACCGGCTGCTCGACGGCCTGGAAGGGCTCGACTGGCCGGAGACGGCCAAGCGGCTGCAGCGTGAGTGGATCGGCCGCTCCCACGGGGTCGAGGTCGACTTCGAGCTGGAGGGCGGCGGGCGGTTGGCCACCTTCACCACCAGGCCCGACACCCTGTTCGGCGTGACCTTCCTGGCCGTCCCGCCGGAGCATCCCGGCCTGGCCGAGCTGGCCACCGCCGACCGGCTGGCCGAGGTGGAGGCGTTCGCGGCCGAGCAGCGCCAGCTCGGGCTGACCGGCCGGGAGCGGGAACGGCGGGGCGTGTCCACCGGGCGCTACGCCCTGCACCCGGTGACCGGCGAGCGCCTGCCTGTCTGGGTCGCCGGCTACGTGGTGGCCGGATACGGCAGCGGCGCGGTGATGGGCGTGCCCGCCCACGACGAGCGGGACTTCGCCTTCGCCGCAACCGCGGCCCTGCCGGTGGTCCAGGTGGTGGAAGGAGCGCCTCCCCCGTTCACCGGGCACGGGCGACTGGTCGAGTCGGGACCGTTCACCGGTATGGCGTCGGAGGCGGCCGCCGAGACGATCGCCGACTGGCTGGAGCAACACGGCCGGGGCCGGCGGGCCACCCGCTACCGGCTGCACGACTGGCTGATCTCCCGCCAGCGCTACTGGGGGCCGCCGATCCCGGTCGTGTACTGCGACGGCTGCGGGACCGTGCCAGTCCCCGACGAGCAACTGCCGGTGCTGCTGCCGAGGGTCGACGACTTCCGCCCGACCGGCACCGGCCTTTCGCCCCTGGCCTCGGTGCCGTCGTTCGTGCACACCACCTGCCCGGCGTGCGGTGGCCCCGGCAGGCGGGAGACGGAGGTCTCCGACACGTTCCTGGACTCCGCCTGGTACTTCCTCCGCTACCCGTCGGCAGGCCGCGACGACGTCGCCTGGGACCCGGAGCTGACCGCGCGGATGCTGCCGGTGGACATGTACGCGGGCGGACTGGAGCACGTCGCCCGCCACCATCTGTACGCCCGCTTCGTCACCATGGCCCTGCGCGACCTCGACCTGCTGCCGTTCGCCGAGCCGTTCCCGAAGATCCGCCTGCACGGCTTCCTGCTGCAGGACGGCGCCAAGATGTCGAAGAGCCGCGGCAACGTGGTCGTGCCCGACGACTACGTGGCCACGGTGGGGGCCGACAACCTGCGCATGTACCTGCTGTTCGTGGCCCCGTTCGAGGAGGGCGGCGACTGGAGCGACGCCGGTCTGGCCGGCATCGAGCGGTTCTCGGCCCGCGCCTACCGCCTGATCGCCGAGCCCCACCAGCCGGGCTCGGAGGCGGTCGACCTGCGGCCGCTGCACCGGGCGGTGGCCACGGTGGGGCGCGACATCGAACGGCTCAAGTTCAACACCGCCCTGTCGGCGCTGATGGAGCTGCTGCGCTGGGCCCGGCAGCACAAGCCGGCGATGGACGACGCCTGCTGGGAGCGGGTGTCGGCGACGTTCACGCTGCTGCTGGCGCCGTTCGCGCCCCACCTGGCGGAGGAGCTGTGGTCGCGGCTGGGCCGCCCCTACTCGGTGCACCTGCAGCCGTGGCCGGCCTACGACCCGGACGCCGTCCAGGAGCGGCAAGTCACCCTGGTCGTGCAGGTCAACGGCAAGCGCCGGGACGCCCTGCAGGCCCCCGCCGGCCTCGGCCGGGAGCAGGCGGTGGCGATGGCCCTTGCAAGCGAGCGGGTCCGGCGCCACCTGGACGGCCGCGAGCCACGCCACGTGGTGTTCGTCCCCGACCGCGTCGTGAACCTGGTGATCTAGGCCCGGCCGGCGTCGCGGAGCAGCTGGGCGGCCCGCTCCGGGGCGATGTCGTTGATCCACACGCCGGCGGCCGACTCGCTGCCCGCCAGGTACTTGAGCTTGCCCGGAGCGCGCCTGACGGAGAACACCTGCAGGTACATGTGGGCGAGGTCGCGGTCGACCCGGACCGGCGCCTGGTGCCAGGCGGCGATGTAGGGCATCTTCGCGCCGAAGACCCCGTCGAAGCGGCGCAGCACCTCCGGGTACAGCCGGGCCAGCTCCTCGCGCTCGCCGTCCTGGAGGGCGGGCAGGTCGGGCAGGTGCCGGCGCGGGGAGAGGTGGACCTCGAACGGCCAGCGGGCGGCGTGGGGCACGAACGCCGTCCAGCGCTCGGTCTCGGCGACCAGCCGCACGCCGGCCGCCCGCTCGGCGGCCAGCAGGGCGCAGAACAGGCACTCGCCGGCCTGCTCACGGTGCAGGCGGGCCGAGCGGAGCATCCGCAGCGTCCGTGGCGGCACGAACGGGTAGGCGTAGATCTGCCCGTGGGGGTGGGAAAGGGTGACGCCGATCTCCTCGCCGCGGTTCTCGAACACGAAGACCTGCTCGACGCCGGCCACGGTGGCAAGCTCACGGGTCCGGTCGGTCCAGGCCTCCAGCACGGTCTCCACCCGCTCGGGGGGGAGCTGCGCGAACGAGGCGTCGTGGTCGGAGGTGAAGCACACCACCTCGCAGCGGCCCACCCCGGCACGGCGGACGAACAGGGCGTCGCCGTCGGCCGGACCCGGCGGGCCCGGCACCAGCGAGGGGAAGCGGTTCTCGAACACCACCACGTCGTAGTCGGGCGATGGGATCTCGGTGGCCCGGCCGGGCCGCGACGGACACAGCGGGCAGCGCTCGGTCGGCGGCAGGTGGGTGCGGCCCTGACGGTGGCTGGCGATGATCACCCACTGGTCGAGCAGGGCGTCGTAGCGGATCTCCGAGTGGGTCCGGGTCGCCGGCAGCTCGCGCGTGTCAACCGCCGAGCGGTCGAGGTCCGGCCGCTCGTCGTAGTAGATCAGCTCGCGGCCGTCCGCGAGCTTGGTGGACGTCCTGGTGCTCCTCACGGATCCAGACCCTTCGCGTCAGCCAACGCTGCGTTGGGACATGCTCGCACGAGCTGGCCGCGCCGGTGGTTGACACCGCTTCGCCGGCGCGGCGTGATAGGCCTGTGGAAGAGATCGACCGGCGCACGCTGCTGCGGCGCGCCGGGCTGCTCGCGGGGACCGGTGTCGTGGCCGGGCTGGCCGGCTGCGAGCCGGAGCCTCCGAGCGAGCGCGCCGGCGGCGGAGCGGCCACCGCCGCGGGCGGCTGGGCGCGGCGGTCCGCCGCGGCATCGGGCCGCGGACCCGCGTGCTGGCGCTGACGTGGGTCCACTCCGGCACGGGCGTCAAGCTCCCGCTGGCCGAGATCGGCGCCGCGATCGGCGAGCTGAACGACCACCGGGACCCGCGCGACCGGGTGCTCGTCTGCGTCGACGCGGTCCACGCCCTCGGCGTGGAGCCCGCCGACGTCGCCGGCCTCGGCTGTGACTTCCTGGTCGCCGGCTGCCACAAGTGGCTGTTCGGCCCGCGCGGCACCGGGCTGGTCTGGGGCCGGCGCGAGGCCTGGGACGAGGTCACCGGGACCATCCCCTCCTTCGACCGT
>DASYRU010000125.1:0-6081 GCA_036004165.1 Actinomycetota bacterium | reverse complement strand
GGCGTTCGAGGCCGTCTGCCGGGCGTTGCAGGACGACGTCTGGCGCTACTGCTATGCGCTGGTCGGGGACGGGGAGCTGGCCGCCGAGGCCGCCCAGGAGACGTTCCTGCGCTCGGTACGGGCGATCCGGGGCTTCCGCGGCGAGGCGCCGGTGCGGGTGTGGTTCCTCACCCTGGCCAGGCGCGCCTGCGGCGAGGTGGTCCGGCGGGCGCGTCGGGCGCCAGGGCCGGCCGGCCACCGGCCCCTTGACCAGCCGGTCCCCGGCCCGGCGGTCGAGGCGCAGCTGCTGGTCGAACAGCTGCCGGCCGAGCTGCGCCAGGCGTTCGTGCTCACGCAGGTCCTCGGCCTCTCGTACGCCGAGACGGCCAGCGTGACGGGCTGCCCGGTCGGCACGGTCCGCTCGCGGGTGTTCCGCGCCAGAGCGCGGCTGGTCGCCGCCTGGACCCATGACAGCAGTCAGCAGGAGCTTGGGGAGGATGCCGATGTCGACGGGTGAGCATCCGGTCGGCTGCCGTTCGGCGCGCGAATGGCTGTCGGCCCATCGGGACGGTGAGGCCTTCCACGACGAGCGGGCCGCCCGCCACGTGGAGACGTGCGAGGCCTGCGCGGCGTGGGTGCAGGCGCTCGACGGGCTGACCGGGCGGCTGCGGCTGCGGCCGGCGGCACGGCTCGACCTGGTCGGCCCGGCGCTGGCCGCCTGGCGGACCGGCGCCGCGGGACGCCGCCGCCTGCGGGCGGCGGCCGGGCGGTCGCTGCTGGCCGCGGCGGCGGTCACGGGCGTGCTGCTGGCGGCGTCCCGGCTGGCCGGGGTGCCGACGCTGTCGCCCAGCATCGGCGCCCACGCCGGCCGGGAGCTGGCGGGGTTCGAGGCGGCGCTGGCGGTCGGCTTCGCCCTGGCCGCCTGGCGTCCCCGCCAGCATGCCGGCGGCCTGCTGTGGGTCGCCCTGACCGTGGCCGTGGTCATCCTGGCCGGCTCCGCCACCGACCTGCTGGCCGGCCGCAGCCAGCTCGCCGCCGAGGCGGCCCACCTGCCGCTGCTGGCCGGCGTGCTGGGGCTGGCGCTCACCCGTCCAGCACCCAGACGGCCGGGACCGCCGGCCACCCACGTGCCTGGCGGGCAACCGACGGGCGGTTCGGGTCCACACCCCCCGCCAAGACCGATCACCGGATAGGAGGACTGGATGGCGCGCCCACGCCAGGTGCTTGCTGGTGCGGTGCTGATCTGCTTCCTGCTGGCCGGCTGCGGCTCCGACGACGGCGACGGGCAGGCCGCCACCACGGCCGCCGCCACCACCGCGACCAGCTCGGCGACCTCGACCAGCGAGGCCACGACCAGCACCGCCGGGTTCTCCGGCAAGCTGATCGAGATCAAGGTGACCGGCGACCAGGTCGAGACCGCCGAGCGGCGGGTCACGGTCGCCACCGGGGAGAAGGTCCGCATCCGGGTCCAGAGCGACGTCGCCGACGAGGTCCACGTTCACGGCTACGACCTCAAGAAGGACGTGGCGCCCGGCAAGCCCGCCGTCATCGAGTTCACCGCCGACGTGCCCGGCAGCTTCGAGGTGGAGCTGGAGGAGGCCCATCGCAAGCTGATCGACCTGCAGGTCCAGTGACCGTGGCGCCGATCCTCGCGCACGGCATCGGGGGGCGCAGCGACCTGCCGGTGCCGCTGTGGCTGGCCCAGTACGGGGCGGTCACGGCACTGGTGGTCTCGTTCGTGGTGCTGATCACCTTCTGGAAGACCCCGCGGCTGGAAGCGGGGGCGGCGGGCGCCGGCCGGCCGCTGCCCGCCTGGCTGCAGCGGCTGGTGGACGCCCGCGCCACCCGGGTGGGACTGCGCGTCCTCGGGCTGCTGCTGGCCGGCGCGACCGTGGTCGTGGCCGCCCTCGGCCCCAACTCGTCGGCGGTCAACCCGGCGCCGACCTGGGTGTACGTGTGGTTCTGGGTGGGGCTGGTGCCGGCCTCCATCCTGTTGGGGCCGGTGTGGCGGCTGCTCAACCCCCTGCGCACCGTGTCGGCCGGGCTGGCCCGCCTGGCCCGCGACCCCGAGCCCCGGCCGATGCCCCCGTGGCTCGGCTACTGGCCGGCGGCGGCGGGGCTGGCGGTGTTCGCCTGGCTGGAGCTGGTGTACCTGTACCGCGACGAGCCGTTCACCCTGCTGGTCTTCTTCATCCTCTACGGGACGGTGCAGCTGTGGGCCGGGTTCCTCTACGGGCAGGACTGGTACGCCCGCGGCGATCCCTTCGAGGTCTACTCCAGCCTGCTCGGCTCGCTGTCGCCGTTCGGCCGGCGCGACGACGGCCGGCTGGTGCTGCGCAACCCGCTGGCCGGCCTCGCCGGCCTGAAGGCGGAGCCCGGCCTGGTCGCGGTCGTCTGCGTGCTGCTGGGCTCCACCGCGTTCGACGGGCTCAGCCGCACCCAGGGGTGGAACAACCTGATCATCGACGCCGGCCCGCTGCAGAACGCGCTGCTCGGCACCGTCGGCCTGCTGGTGATGATCGCGCTGGTGGCGGTCACCTTCGAGGTGGCGACCAGGGCCAGCCAGCGCTTCCGCCGTCGCGGCGACGCCGGCGAGCGGCTCGACCGGCGCTTCGTGCACTCCCTGGTCCCCATCCTGATCGGCTACACCATCGCCCACTACTTCTCGCTGTTCCTCTTCCAGGGCCAGGCCGGCTACATCCTGGCGTCCGACCCGTTCGACCGGGGCTGGGACCTGTTCGGCACCGCCGACTGGAAGATCAACCTGCTGCTGGTGTCGACCACCGCGATCGCGGTGGTGCAGGTCTGCTCGATCGTCACCGGCCACGTGCTCGGCGTGGTGGTGGCCCACGACCGCGCGATGGCCACCTTCCCCAGGCGCAACACCCTCCGCGGGCAGTACCCGCTGCTGGTCACGATGGTCTTCTACACCCTCGGCGGGATCGCCCTGCTGCTCGGGACATGAGCGTCCCGCGGTACCATCGGCGGGAGCAGCCGAGGGGGTGAGGAGCTCATGAGCGTGGTCGTGGCGCACGGAAGCGGGATCGACGAGCTCATGATCTTCGTCTTCCCGGTGGTGATGGGCCTCGGCTTCTGGATCATCACCAGGCGGAAGCCCGACGAGGACGAGACCGAGGACGACACGCCAGAGCCCGGCTAGGATCGGCCGGCGGTATGAACTCCCTGATCGTCGGGGTCGCCATCGGGCTGGTGTTCCTGTTCGCCCTGTTCGCCGCGCTGACCTCCATGCTGACCGAGGCGGTCGCCAGGTTCCTCGGCCTGCGGGGTGCCTTCCTGCTCCGCGGGATCCGGGCGCTGGTCGACGGGCAGACCTCCGGGATGCCGCAGGTGAGCGCGCTCGGCCGGATCTGGGCGCTGGGCCGGGCCGGTGGTGGCGCGGCGGAGGCCGCGCCGCCGCCTGTGGGCGCGGCGGACCCCGCCACGGCGGGCGGGCCGCCACCGCCGCTGACCGACCGCCTGCTCGCCAACGCGCTGCTCGCCAGCCAGGGCCAGCAGGCGCTGCTGCCGTCCGACACCACCAGGCTGTCGCTGCGGGAACGGCGGCGGCTGCCGGCCTACCTCCCCGCCCGCACCTTTGCCAGGGCGGTGATCGCGTTCCTCGCCCCGGACGCCCGCGAGACGACCACCCTCGACGAGCTCCGCAAAGCGGTCGACCGGCTGGGTGGCGACGGCGTGCTGCGGAAGTCGCTGCAGGTCCTGCTCGCCAACGCCGGCGACAGCCTCGAGGCCTTCAGGGAGTCGGTCGAGCAGTGGTACGACGACCACATGGACCGCGTGTCCGGCTGGTACAAGCGGCACGTCCGCTGGATCAGCCTGACCATCGGCGCCCTGCTGGTGCTCGCCTTCAACGCCAACGTGGTGGCGATGACCCGCGCCCTGTACGCCGACGAGTCGTTGCGGGAGAGCGTGGTCACGCAGGCGGTCGCGGCGGCCGACTGCGGCGGCAGGGACCCGGCGGACTGCCTGCGCGAGGTCCGCGGGGAGATCGAGGAGCTGCGAACCGTCGGCCTGCCGCTCGGCTGGCCTGCCGATCCGCTCTGCGAGCAGGCGGGCGGCACCGCCGAGGCGGGCGACGACTGCAGCTTCTTCGAGCGCTTCGGCCTGGCGGACCGGGCCGGGAACGGCCTGGCGGACGCGCGCTACCTGCTGGTGCTGCTGGTGGGTTACACGCTGATGGTGCTGGCACTGGTCCCCGGAGCCCGCTTCTGGTTCGACCTGCTCGGCCGGCTGGGCAGCCTGCGGTCCTCCGGCCCCAAGCCGGCCAGGTCCTGAGGCCGGCGCATGCGGGAGCCGGACGCCGGCGCGCGCCAGCGGGTGATCGACTACTACCGCCACTGGGAGTCGCGCTGGGGGTACGCGCTGCTGCTGCGCGGCACCAAGCACTTCGGCTGGTACCCGCCGGGACGCGAGCGCATCCGCATGGCGGCGGCGCAGACGCTGATGAGCGACCAGCTCGGCCGGGCCCTTGCGCTGCCGGCCGGCCGGCTGGCGCTCGACGCCGGCTGCGGGCAGGGCGGCGTCGCCCTGCGCCTGGCCGAGGAGTTCGGGCTGCGGGTGGAGGGCGTCGACATCCTGCCGACCGACATCCGGCGCGCCTCGCGGAAGGCCGCGCGGCGTGGCGCCGGCGACCGCGTCCGCTTCCAGGTGATGGACTACGGGCGGCTGCGTTTCCCCGACGGGCACTTCGACGGGGTCTACACGATGGAGACGCTGGTCCACGCCCTCGACAGCCGGGCGGTGCTGGCGCAGTTCCACCGCGTCCTGCGGCCGGGCGGGCGGCTGGTGCTGTTCGAGTACTCGCTGGCGCCACGCCGGCTGCTGACCGCCAGGCAGCGGCAGGCGTTCGACGCGATCATCGATCGCTCCGCGATGCACAGCCTTCCCACCTTCGTCCACGGCTGCTTCCCCGCCCTGCTGCAGGCGGCCGGTTTCGAGCAGGTCGCGGTCCAGGACGTCACCGAGCGGATGCTGCCGATGCTGCGGCGGCTGGCACGGCGGTTCTGGCTGCCCTACCAGCTGAGCCGCGCGTTGGGGATGCGGCACCAGGTGGTCAACGCGATGTCGGCGGTGGAGTCCTGGCGCCACCGGGCCGTCTGGCGCTACAACATCGTCACCGCCGCCAAGCCGAGGGCGCCGGACCAATGAACGCGGAGGGGCTGTGATCGACCGCGCACGTCTGGCCGCGCTGCTGGAACGCGAGCGCGCCAGCTTCCTCGAACGGCACCCGCGCAGCCGCGCGGCCTACCGGGCGGCGGGCGCCAGCCTGCTGGGCAACGTGCCGATGACGTGGATGAACAAGGCACCCGGGCGCTTCCCGGTGTATCTCGCCGAAGCCAGGGGCGCCAGCGTCACCGATCTGGACGGTCACCGCTACGTCGACTTCTGCCTCGGCGACACGGCCGCGATGGCCGGCCACTCGCCCGAGGCGACGGTCCGTGCCGTGCAGCACCGCTTCGGCGACGCCGGCGGCGCCAGCGCGATGCTGCCGACCGAGGACGCCGCCTGGGTCGGCGGCGAGCTGGCGCGCCGTTTCCGCGTCCCGCTGTGGAGCTTCAGCCTCACCGCCACCGACGCCAACCGCTGGGTTGTGCGCCTGGCCAGGCTGCTGACCGGCCGGCCGAGGATCCTGGTGTTCAACTGGTGCTACCACGGCACCGTCGATGAGACGTTCATCACCCTCGGCGGGGACGGGCCCTCCTCCCGTGCGGGCAACGTCGGCGCCCCGGTCGACCCGACGGTCACCACGCGGGTGGTGGAGTTCAACGACCTGGAGGCGCTGGAGCTGGAGCTGGCCGACCGCGACGTCGCCTGCGTGCTGATGGAGCCGGCGCTGACCAACATCGGCATCGTGCTGCCGCTGCCCGGCTACCTGGAGGGCGTGCGGGAGCTGACCCGGCGGTACGGCACGCTGCTGGTCAACGACGAGACGCACACCTTCTCGGCCGGGCCGGGCGGCTGCACCGGCGCGTGGGACCTGCGGCCCGACATGGTCACGATCGGCAAGGCGATCGCCGGTGGCATCCCGGCCGGCGCGTACGGCGTCTCCACCGAGATCGCGGAGCGCCTCCGGTCCCATCCGGA
>DASYRU010000124.1:0-3714 GCA_036004165.1 Actinomycetota bacterium | reverse complement strand
CCAGGCGAACACGAAGCCGACCGCGTACTCGGGCAGGACCGCGATCAGGGCGAGGACGCCGATCGCCAGGCTGGCGGAGACGTCCAGCTGGGCCGCCTCGGCCGCCCAGGCGAGCACGAACGCGGCGCCCACCACCGCCAGGCCGTACAGCAGCGCCTGTATCGCTGGGGCCAGCTCCGGCGCGCCGAGGTGGAACAGCTCCGCCAGGCCGAGCAGGCTGCCGGGGATGGCCATGGCGACCGCCAGCAGCAGCGGCAGCGGCCCGCCCCTTGAGGTCCGGCGGGGCCGCTGGCTCTGCACTGCCAAGGGGGCCTCCGAGTCCGGTCGGGGAAACGCATCGGCTCGAAGGTCTCGTCCGCCCGCGCTGCGGGTGAGGCGCCGGGTGGGCGAACCGCCCACCGTCCTGACGGCGTGCTCCTCGGGGCCACCGGCCCCGTGGACTACTCCCCTTCGCGGTCAGCTTACCTGATGGGGCGGGGCGTTGACCGCCGCGCCCCGGCCGGTCAGCCGCCCAGGTGGGCGCGGAAGAACTCGAGCGTCCGCCGCCAGGAGCGCTGGGCCGCCTCGGCGTCGTAGACCTCCGGCCGGTCGTCGTTGAAGAACGCGTGGGTGGTGCCCGGGTAGTCGTGGTGGAAGGTCACCTCGACGCCGGCGGCGCGCAGTTCCCGCTCCATCGCGTCGGCCAGCTCGCGGGGGGCCCAGTCGTCGTGCTCGGCGAAGTGGCCGAGCACCGCCCCCTTGACCGCCGACAGGTCCCATTCCAGCCCCTGGCGCGGGAACCCGTAGTAGCAGACGCAGGCGGCGACCTCAGGCTTGAGGGTGGCGAGCTTGAGCGCCAGCCCGCCGCCCGCGCAGAAGCCGACGGCCCCGACGGCGTCGCCGGTGGTCTCCGGCATCGCCAGCAACGCGTCGACGGTCGCGGCCATCTCCTTGGCCGCCTCGTCGAGCCGCATCTCCATGAGGAGCTTGCCCGCCTCGTCGGGTTCGGTGGTCGCCTGGCCGTGGTACAGGTCGGGCGCCATCGCCACGAACCCCTGGACGGCCAGCCGGTCGGCGACGTCGCGGATGTGGGGGACCAGCCCCCACCACTCCTGGATCACCACCACGCCGGGCCCGTTTCCGGCGGGGGGCAGGGAGACGTAGGCGGGCACCGTCCCGCCGTTGACGGGGACCTCGGTCATCGAGCCGGCCATCCGCGCGCCTCCTGGTCGCTTCCGCTCGGTTTGAACGCCTGATCCTTGCATGTCCGGCCCACCTTGCCCACACCAACCCGCTCAAGCCGACGCCGTGCGGGGCCGACCGCTTGAAGGACGCGAACTGGCTGTCCGCTCCGGGAGGAGGACATGGTGACGAGCATGGTGGCCTGGCTGAAGGCGCTGGTCGCCGCCAACGGGTCGGACCTCCACCTGAAGGTCGGGTCGTCGCCGCGGATGCGGGTGGACGGCCGGCTGGTCGCCCTCGAAGGCCCGTCGATCACGCCGGAGATGGCCGAGAACCTCCTCCGCGAGGTCGTCCGGCCCGACCTGTACGAGGAGTTCCAGCGCCGCAACGAGGCCGACTTCGCCTACTCGGTGGCGGGCCTCGGCCGCTTCCGGGTCAACGCCTTCCGCCAGCGCGGCTCGGTCGGCATGGTGCTGCGGCGGGTGCAGGCGGGGGCGTTGTCGATCGAGTCGCTGGCGCTGCCCCCGGTGATCGGCCGGCTGGCCGAGGAGCCGCGCGGCCTGCTGCTGGTCACCGGCCCGACCGGGTCGGGCAAGACCACCACCCTCGCCGCCATGATCGACCACATCAACGCCCACAGCGAGGTCCACATCGTGACCATCGAGGACCCGATCGAGGTCCTGCACGCCGACAAGCGCGGGATCGTCAACCAGCGCGAGGTGCGGGTCGACACCGAGGACTTCCCGACCGCGATGCGGGCGGCGATGCGCCAGGACCCCGACGTCATCCTGGTCGGCGAGATCCGCGACGCCGAGACGCTCAAGGCCGCCCTCGCCGCCGCCGAGACCGGCCACCTGGTCCTCTCCACCCTGCACACCACCGACGTGCCGGAGACCATCAACCGCTGCATCGACCTGTTCCCGCCGTTCCAGCAGCGCCAGGTGCGGCTGTCGCTCTCCGGGGCGCTGCGCGGCATCGTCGGCCAGCGGCTGGTGCGACGCGCCGGCGACAGCGGCCGGATCGCCGTATTGGAGGTCCTGGTCAACACCGGCCGGACCGCCGAGGCGATCGCCGACGCCGAGCGCACCGGCGACCTGTCGGCGATCATGGCCGAGAGCGAGTTCTACGGCATGCAGACCTTCGACCAGCACCTGATCGCCCTCTACCGGGACGGGGTGGTGGAGCTGGAGGACGCCCTCGCGGTCGCCAGCAACCCGCACGACCTGCGGGTCGCCCTCCGCAGCCAGGGCCTTGTGGCCTGACCGGGTGCTGCGCTTCGCTCAGGCGTGAAGGGTCGCGAGCGCGGCGATCGCGACCCCGCGCGCCCCCGCCATGTCCAGGTCCGGCACCAGGGCGAAGGTCGCCACCCTGACCTGCTCCTCGCGCAGCGCGGTGTGCTCGCGCACCTTGGCCAGGAACCACTCCCTGAACCGCGGGGTGGCCTCGACCACGCCGCCGCCGAGGAAGTACGCGTTCGGGTCGGTGAAGTTGGCGGCGATCGTGAACAGCCGCCCGAGCGCCATCGCCTGCTGCTCGAAGATCCGCAGGGCCAGCGGGTCGCCCCGCTCGCCGTAGCCGCGCACCAGCTTGGCGGCCTCCTGCACCGACCCCACCCTGCCCAGCTCGTGGCCGTCGAACCGGGTCAGCCAGAAGGGCAGCAGGTTGTTGGCGATCCCGGTCAGGGACGCGACGCTCTCGGCGTCGCCGGCGAAGCCGCAGTTGCACCTCGGCAGCGGCTGCCCGTCGGCGAGCAGCCCGTGCATCGGGATGTGGACGTGGCCCAGCTCCCCGGCCATCCCGGCGGCGCCACGAACCACCTGTCCCGCCTCGATCACCCCGCCGCCGAGCCCGGTGCCCACGATCGCCGAGACGGAGGAGCGCCGCGCCGCCTCGGCGCCGAAGTGCACGTGGTGGGCGTACAGCGCCGCGGCGTTGGCGTCGTTGTGGTAGACGACCGGCAGCCCGAGGCGCGCCTCGAGCGCGCCGCGGATGTCGAAGCCGCGCCAGGCCGGCTGGGAGAAGTTGGTGGCGCCCTGGGAGGAGATGACCCCCTCGGCGCTGGCGGGCCCGGGCGTGTCCAGCCCCACCGCCCGCACCGACGTCGCCGCCACGCCGGTGAGCTCGAGGACGTGCTCGAGCGCCTCGACCAGTGCCTCGACGGCCACCTGCGGGCCCTGCTGCACGCGGCTGGGGGTCTCGCACAGCCGATCCACCAGGAACCGTCCGGAGGCGTCGAGCACGGTGGCGTTGTTGCAGTTCCCGCCGTTGTCCAGGCCGACGACCACCGACTGGTCCACGGGGCGCACCTCCGTCTCCCGACTGTCCCCCCGAATGGTAGGGCCAAGCCCGGTGCAGAGCCTCTGGTAGCCTCCTGGGCATGGCGCCGGGCCCGCTCCGTGACCTGCTCACCCTGCTCCTCGGGCTGGCGACCGGGGTGATGAGCGCCCTGTTCGGGGTCGGCGGGGCGATCGTGTCGAATCCGGGGGTGCGGGCGTTGGGCGCGTCCCCGCTGGTCGCCGTCGGCACCACCCTGCCGTCGATGCTGCCGGGCGC
>DASYRU010000123.1:0-3604 GCA_036004165.1 Actinomycetota bacterium | reverse complement strand
CGGCGCCGCTAGGCGCCCCGGGTCATCCGCGGTTGCAGCGCACCGTCGCGGCTGCACCGCACAGACGCCGACCCGGGGCATGCGGAGCCGCCGCCAAGCGAGCCACCGCCGCCCCGGGTCGGCCCCACGCATCATGCCACGCCCGTCGTTCCGGGCGAAGCCCGCTCAGGGACGGCGGTCACCTCCCACCCCAGGCGGGTCAGGGGGTGATCGCGGCGAGCTGGCGCTGGAGGCTGGCCTGGGTCAGCTCGCCGAGCTGGTGGGAGGCCAGGGTGCCGTCGGGTCGGACGAAGACGGTGTGGGGCAGCCCGACCGTGACACCCCAGCCGGCGGCGGCCAGGCCCTCGGGATCGACCCCCACCGGCCAGGCGCCGCCGTGGCGGCGCATGAACGCCCGCGCCGCGGCCGGCCGGTCCTTGACCAGCACGCCGACCACCGCCAGCCGCTCCGACCGGTGGGCGGCCGCGGCCTCCCGCAGCAGGGGGAACTCCCGCACGCACGGCTCGCACCAGGTGGCCCAGAAGTTGACCACCACGGGACGGCCGCGCAGGGCGGCCAGGTCGAGCGGCCCGCCGTCGAGGGTCCGCAGCCGCAGCGGCGGCGCCGCCCGGCCGGGCGGGTAGGTCTGGACGGAGGCCGGCGCGCGCGAGGCGGCCCTTGGCGCCGGCTCGGACGGCGCGGTGCGGCGGTCCAGCAGCGCCGCCCCGACGGGCAGGACCACCGCGACCGCCAGCAGCACCGCCGCGATCAGCAGCCGCCCCGACCTCACGGTAAATCCAAGTCCCACCCGTGACCATGGCACAGGCGCTCTTGGGGGGTCGTGGGGGGAGCGAGCTCCCCCCGCATCGATCGGGGACCGAGGGAGGCAGCGCCGCCGGGGACGTTCACAGGTCGCCCCTAGAGGTAATCCCGGTGGTAGACGATGCCGGCGGGGCCGACCTGGATGACGGAGGCGCCGGGCTGGTCGCTGACCCGCCGGTCGCCGACCAGGAACGACCAGGTCCACTCCACGATCGCGCTGTCGCCGTCGACGCCGATCCGCTGCACCTCGACCCGCAGGTTGCGGTGCCCCTTGAGCAGGTCGTTGAGGTAGGTGCGGATCGCCTCGCGGCCCTCGTGGGGCGGGTTGGCCGACTCGTAGTAGACCGCCTCCGGCGCGTAGGCCTCGGCGGCCCAGTCCGGGTCGCCGAGCTCCAGCGCCTCGCGGATCTGCTCGAAGTAGTTGGCGGGCCCGGGCGGCCCCTCGTCCACCGCCGGCAGGGCGGGATCGGCGGACCCTCCGTGCGCGGCGGCATGGCCGCCGTCGGGGGCGAGCTGGGCCCTGGTGTCGACGGCGACCGCCCGGTACCAGATGACGGTGGCGCCGAGGAACAGCGCCAGCCCGAGGCCGATCCCCCATGGGCCGAGCGCGGCCAGCTGCTTGCGGTAGACGAACCCGCCGAGCAGGGCGGCCGCTGACAGCGCGTAGATCACCGGGGCGTAGGTGGGCGCCATGTGGTGGATGTTGCCGTGCTCGTCGGCGGCGCCGTGCTGCTGGCTGGCGGAGCCGGGCAGGCCGGTGTCGGGGGCCGGCACCCGGCGGCGGTTGGCGGGGCTGGCCAGCCACAGGGTGATGCCGATGAACAGGCAGGCGAAGAAGAACGCACCGAGCATGCCGACGCCGGCCAGCTCCGGGTTGTCGGCGGTCAGGTAGTAGACCGCGCCGGCGGCCAGGCCGAACACCCCCATGCCCATGAACAGGCGGGCGGCGATGATCACCCGCGGCTCCCTTCCCCGGTCATCGGAGCAGGTAGATGGTGCTGAACAGGCCGATCCAGACGACGTCGACGAAGTGCCAGTAGTAGGAGGCCATCTCGACGGTGTCGTGGTGGCGGGCGGTGAACTGCCCGGAGCGGGCGCGCAGCAGCACGATCAGGATGAACGCGGCGCCGCCGGCCACGTGGGCGCCGTGGAAGCCGGTGAGGGTGAAGAAGGTCGAGCCGAACACGCCGCTCGACAGCGTCATCCCCTCGTCGATCAGCTGGCGGTACTCGTTGGCCTGGCCGGCGAGGAAGGCGAAACCGAGCACCAGCGTGACGAGCAGCCACAGCAGCAGGCGCCGCTGGTCGTTCCTGCGGATCGCCCAGACCCCGAACTGCATGGTGACGCTGGAGCTGACCAGGGTGGCGGTCAGGATGGCCGCGTACCAGGTCTCCAGGTGGGGGGTGCCCTCAGGCGGCCACTGGGTGGCGGCGCTGCGGATGGTGAAGTAGGCGCCGAACAGGCCGCCGAAGAACATCACCTCGGAGGCGATGAACAGCACCATCCCCAGCAGCGACGAGCTGATCCCGCCGGGCTTGTGGCCGTGCTCGGCGTCCTCCCGCAGCGCGGCGTCTGCGACTGCCATCAGCGTGCTCCTGTGCCTGTGGTGGGGGTGTCGGCGTGGACCGGGACGTCCTCCTCGGCGTGCCGCAGGTCGAACAGCGGCCGTTCGGAGTGGATCTCGGGCAGGCTGTCGAAGTTGTGCGCGGGCGGCGGCGAGCTGGTGTACCACTCCAGCGAGTTGCCCTCCCACGGGTCCTCGGGGTCCCGGTCGCGGCGGCGCATGGTCAGCACCACGTTGGCCAGGAACGGCGCGGTCGACAGCGCGATGATCAGGGCACCGAGGGTCTCGAGCTGGTTGATGCCGACCCAGTTGGGCAGGGCGGCGTAGTCCTGGATGCGGCGGGGCATGCCGAGCAGCCCGAGCACGTGCATCGGGAAGAAGGTCAGGTTGAAGCCGATGAACTGCAGCCAGAAGTGCAGCTTGCCGAGCCCCTCGTTGAGCTTCTTGCCGCTCCACTTCGGGAACCAGTAGTAGAAGCCGGCGTAGACGGCGAAGACGCTGCCGCCGAACAGCACGTAGTGGATGTGGGAGACCACCCAGTAGGTGTCGGTGAGGGCGAAGTCGACCGGCGGGGAGGCCAGGAACACCCCGTCGACCCCGCCGATCAGGAACATCGTGAGGAAGCCGACCGCGAACAGCATCGCCGTCGAGAGGGTGATCTTGCCCCGCACCAGGGTGGAGATCCAGTTGAAGAACTTCACCCCGGTCGGCACCGCGATCAGGAAGGTCATGATGCTGAAGAACGGCAGCAGCACCTGGCCGGTGGCGAACATGTGGTGGGCCCAGACGCTGAAGCCGAGCGCGCCGATGCCGACGGTGGCGAACACGAACGCCTTGTAGCCGAACAGCGGCTTGCGGGAGAAGACCGGCAGCACCTCGGAGACGATCCCCATGCCGGGCAGCACCATGATGTACACGGCCGGGTGGGAGTAGAACCAGAAGACGTTCTGCCACAGCACCGAGATGCCGCCCTTGGCCGGGTTGAAGAACGACCCGCCGAGGTTGCGGTCGATGAACAGCATCGCCAGGGCGCTGGTGATCACCGGCGTGGCCAGCAGCACCAGCAGCTGGGTGACCAGCACCGTCCAGGTGAAGATCGGCATCCGGAACATCGTCATGCCCGGCGCCCGCATGTTGAAGATGGTGGTGATGAAGTTGACCGAGCCGAGGATCGACGAGGCCCCCACCAGCAGCAGGGCCACGATCCACAGGTCGGTCCCGATGGAGTTGCCCTGGGCG